>NZ_JBHZDA010000002.1:185743-198133 GCF_042755665.1 Streptomyces sp. NPDC059142 | reverse complement strand
CGCGCGTGCGGGGCGCTCCCCCCACCGACACCCCACCGCGCGCCCCGCGCTGCGAGCGCGGCGGTGTCGGCGGGCGCGGGGGCGCGCTTCCAGCTCTTCGGGGGTCATCCGCGGAGCGTCCGGCGTACCCCGGCGCTCACAGGATGGAGCCCGGCGTGTACGCCGCGGCCTCGGGGTGGCGCTTCAGGATCTCCTCGATCCGGCCCACGACGGTCGCGATCTGCTCCTCCGCCGCGCCCGTGAAGGACAGCTTGTCGGCCATCAGCGCGTCCAGCTCCGCCCGGTCGAGCGGCATACGCGCGTCGGCGGCGAGCCGGTCGAGCAGTTCGTTGCGCTCGGCGCCCTGCTCGCGCATGGCCAGCGCGGACGCCACCGCGTGCTCCTTGATGACCTCGTGCGCGGCCTCCCGGCCCACCCCGGCCCGTACCGCGCCCATCAGCACCTTCGTCGTCGCGAGGAAGGGCAGGTACCGGTCCAGTTCGCGCGCCACGACCGCGGGGAACGCGCCGAACTCGTCCAGCACGGTCAGGAAGGTCTCCAGCAGCCCGTCGAACGCGAAGAACGCGTCGGGCAGCGCCACCCGGCGCACCACCGAGCAGGAGACGTCGCCCTCGTTCCACTGGTCGCCCGCCAGCTCGCCGGTCATCGACGCGTAGCCGCGCAGGATCACCATCAGCCCGTTGACCCGCTCGCAGGAGCGCGTGTTCATCTTGTGCGGCATCGCCGAGGAGCCGACCTGGCCCGGCTTGAAGCCCTCGGTGACCAGCTCGTGCCCGGCCATCAGCCGGATCGTCTTCGCCACGGAGGACGGCGCGGCGGCGAGCTGCACCAGCGCGGTCACCACGTCGTAGTCGAGCGAGCGCGGATACACCTGGCCCACGGAGGTGAACGCCTGCGCGAAGCCGAGATGGCCCGCGATCCGCTGCTCCAGCTCGGCCAGCTTCGCCGTGTCCCCGCCCAGCAGGTCGAGCATGTCCTGCGCCGTGCCGACCGGGCCCTTGATCCCGCGCAGCGGGTAGCGGCCCAGCAGGTCCTCCAGCCGGCCGTACGCCACCAGCAGCTCGTCGGCCGCCGTCGCGAACCGCTTGCCGAGCGTGGTGGCCTGCGCGGCGACGTTGTGCGAGCGGCCCGCCATGACCAGCGCGCCGTACTCGCCCGCCAGCTTCCCGAGCCGGGCCAGCACCGCCACCGTACGGTCGCGGGTCAGCTCCAGGGAGAGCCGGATCTGAAGCTGCTCGACGTTCTCCGTCAGGTCGCGCGAGGTCATGCCCTTGTGCACCTGCTCATGGCCGGCGAGGGCGTTGAACTCCTCGATCCGCGCCTTCACGTCGTGCCGGGTGACCTTCTCGCGCTCGGCGATCGACGCCAGGTCGACCTGGTCCAGGACGCGTTCGTAGTCGGCGAGGGCGGCGTCCGGCACCTCGATCCCGAGGTCCCGCTGCGCCCGCAGCACGGCCAGCCAGAGCTGACGCTCCAGCTTCACCTTCTGCTCGGGGGACCACAGCACGGCCAGCTCCGCCGAGGCGTAGCGGCCGGCAAGGACATTGGGGATACGAGGCTTGGGAGTCACGTGAGCTGATTCTACTGTCGGTTGACGCAGTGCGGCGCCGCGCCCGTTCTCGTACGTTCCTCCAAGGCGCGACCCGGGAACCCCGGCCCCGCGGAACCCCGACCCCGCGGAACCCCGGCCCCGCGGAGTCGGGTCCTACGGAGTCCGGTCCGGCGGTGTCAGGCCGCGTACCTCGTACGGCAGCAGCTCCGGCCGCTTCGCCGCCCGGCCGTCCCCGGAGGAGCGCCCCGTCACCCGGCGCATCACCCACGGCCCGAGGTACTGCCGTGCGAACCGCGCGTCGTTCGTCCGACGGGCGAGCCACGGCTCCGGCCGGGCGGGCGGCAGCTCCGCGCGCCAGTCGTCGTCCGCCGCCAGCCCGAGCGTCTGCCACACCGCCTCGGTGACCCGGCGGTGGCCCTCCGCCGTCAGATGCAGCCGGTCCACGTCCCACATCCGCTGATCGCCGAGGGCCGGCACCCCGTACAGGTCCACCACCAGCGCGCCGTGCGCCGCCGCCAGCTCGTCGACGACGGTGAACAGCTCCTCCATGCGCGGCCGGAACCGCTCCATCACCGGGCCGTTCCGCCCCGGGCTGCGCATCAGGACGAGCTGTCCGCACGCGGGGGCGAGCCGTTCCACGGCCTCCGTGAGCAGCCCGCGCACCCGGCCCATGTCGACCTTGGGCCGCAGGGTGTCGTTGAGCCCGCCGACCAGCGTCACCAGGTCCGGCTTCATCGCCGCGGCGAGGCCCACCTGTTCCTCGACGATCTGGCCGATGAGCTTGCCGCGCACGGCGAGGTTCGCGTACCGGAAATCGGGGGTACGGGCCGCGAGCCGCGCGGCGAGCAGATCCGCCCAGCCGCGGTACGAGCCGTCGGGCAGCAGGTCGGACATGCCCTCCGTGAACGAGTCGCCGAGCGCGACAAAACTGGTGTAGTTGGCATTCGTCTCCATGGCGGAGCCGATCGTACCGCGCGGTAGCTTCCGGCTCCCACGGCCCCTCGCACACCTGCCGGCCGTACGTCTGCGGGCTTCGGGACGTGGGCCGGCCGCTCACGCGTGCCGGCCCACCAGCTCCCGCAGTACGTCCTCCATCGTCACCAGACCTTCGAGCCGCCCGTCCTCGTCCAGCACCGCCGCCAGATGGGTACGGCCCCGGCGCATCGCCGTCAGCACGTCGTCCATCGGCGTCGTCGCCCTGACCCGCGCGATCGCGCGCATCCCCGGGACCGGGAACGGCTCCTCGCGCGGCGTCACGTCCAGCGCGTCCTTCACATGGAGGTAGCCGAGGATGCGGCGCGCCGGATCCACCACCGGGAACCGTGAGAAGCCGGTCTCCGCGCCCAGCCGCTCCAGCCCCTCCGGAGTCACCCCGAGCCGCGCCGAGACCACCCGCTCCAGCGGCAGCACCACATCGCGCACCGGACGGCGCCCCAGCTCCAGCGCGTCGTGCAGCCGCTCGGCCGCCCGGTCGTCGAGCAGCCCCGCGTGGCCCGAGTCGGTGACCAGCCGCGCCAGCTCGTCGTCCGAGAACGTGGCGGACACCTCGTCCTTCGTCTCCACCCTGAGCAGCTTCAGCAGACCGTTGGCGAAGGCGTTCACCGTGAAGATCACCGGACGCAGCCCGCGGGCCAGCGCGACCAGCGGCGGCCCCAGCAGGAGCACGGCCCGCGCGGGCCCGGCCAGGGCGACGTTCTTGGGCACCATCTCGCCCAGCAGCATGTGCAGATACGTGGCGACGGTGAGCGCGATCACGAACGAGAGGAGGTGCACGAGCCCGTGCGGGATCCCGATCGCGTCGAAGAGCGGTTCCAGCAGATGGGCGAGGGCGGGCTCGGCGACGATGCCCAGCACCAGGGTGCAGAGCGTGATGCCGAGCTGCGCCGCCGCCAGCAGCGCCGAGACGTGTTCCAGCCCCCACACCACACTGCGCGCCCGCCGGTCGCCCGCCTCCGCGAGCGGCTCGATCTGGCTGCGGCGCACGGAGATCAGGGAGAACTCGGCCCCCACGAAGAACGCGTTGACGACCAGGGTCAGCAGTGCGACGAAGAGCTGTACGGCGATGATCATCCGGCGTCCTTCCCGGCCCCCGGGCCCGTGCCGGTGTCCGTGCCACGGCCCGGAGCGCCGTCCGTGTCCCCGTCCGCCGTCAGGGGCGCGCGCAGCAGCACCCGCGCCGCGCGCCGGCCCGTGGCGTCCACGACCTCCAGCTCCCAGCCCGCCAGCGCCATCCGGTCGCCCACCGCGGGGATCCGGCCCAGCTCGGTGGCGACCAGCCCCGCGAGGGTCTCGTACGGGCCCTCCGGCATCCGCAGTCCGACCGAGCTGAGCTGGTCGGCGCGGGCGGCGCCGTCGGCCGACCAGAGCGCCCTGCCGTCCGCGTCCTCGCCCACCGGTGCCAGATCGGACCGCTCGTGCGGATCGTGCTCGTCCCGTACCTCGCCGACGACCTCCTCGACGATGTCCTCCAGCGTCACCACCCCGGCCGTCCCCCCGTACTCGTCGATGACGACGGCCATCGTGACGCCGCCCGACAGCCGGTCGAGGAGGGTGTCCACCGTCAGGCTCTCCGGCACCAGCAGCGGCTCCCGCAGCAGTTCGAAGACCGGGAGCCGGGGCCGGCGCTCCGCCGGGACCCTCAGGACGTCCTTGATGTGCGCGACCCCGACGACGGTGTCCAGGCTGCCCCGGTAGACGGGGAAGCGCGACAGACCGGTGGCCCGGGTCGCGTTGGCGACGTCCTCGGCGGTGGCCCGTACGTCCAGGGCCATCACCTGCACGCGGGGGGTCATCACGTTCTCCGCGGTCAGCGCGGCCAGGCTCAGCGTCCGTACGAACAGCTCCGCCGTGTCCTGCTCCAGCGCGCCCTCCTTCGCCGAGTGCCGCGCGAGCGCGACCAGCTCCTGAGGGCTGCGCGCGGACGCCAGCTCCTCGGTGGGCTCCAGGCCGAACCCGCGCACGATCCGGTTCGCCGTGCTGTTGAGATGGGCGATGAACGGGCGGAACGTGGCCGTGAAGTACCGCTGCGGCGTGGCCACCACCTTCGCGACCGCCAGCGGTGAGGAGATCGCCCAGTTCTTCGGCACCAGTTCGCCGACGACCATCAGCACGATCGTCGACAGGGCCGTCCCGATGACCAGGGCCACCGAGTACGCCGTGGACGGGGAGAGCCCCAGCGCCTCGACCGGCCCGCGGATCAGCTTCCCGATGGACGGCTCGGCGAGCATCCCGACGACCAGGTTGGTGACGGTGATGCCGAGCTGTGCGCCGGAGAGCTGGAACGTCAGGCTCCGTACGGCCTTCAGCGCGCCCGCAGCCCCCCGCTCCCCGCGCTCCACGGCCCGTTCGAGATCGCCGCGCTCGACGGTGGTGAGGGAGAACTCCGCGGCGACGAACGCCCCGCAGGCCAGCGCCAGCGCGATCGCCACCAGGAGCAGAAGCACTTCGGTCATCCGGTCACCTCCGTCTCATGATCGCCGCACGGGCCGTGGACCGCGCGGCGTCGGCCGTTCTCAGGTGCCCGTGGGTCCGGCCGGCATGCGTGCGACCGCCGTACGGTCTCCGGCCGGCGGTCCGCCGTTCAGGCGTCCCGCGCCCCCGCTCCCGTCCCCGCTCCGCCGGTCCCGGCCAGCGGCTTCACCCAGCGCCGCCAGTGGTCCTCGCGGTGGTAGCCGGCCGTGGCCCAGGTGCGGTGCGCGCGCTCGTTGGACTCCAGGACCATGGCGTCGGCCCGGCGTCCGCCCAGAGCGCCGAACCGCTCCTCCGCGGCGTCCATCAGAGCGGTGGCGACGCCCTGGCGCCGGTGGTCCGGATGGACGGCGAGCCGGTAGGCGGAGCACCGCCAGCCGTCGAAGCCGGCGATCACGGTCCCGACGAGGTGGCCGGCGCGCTCGGCGAGGAGCAGCGCGCCGGGGTCCCGTGCGACGAGCCGGGCCACCCCGTCGTGGTCGTCGCTGATGCTCGTTCCTTCCGCCGCCTCGCGCCAGAACCCCAGCACGGTGTCGATGTCCGGGGCGGTGGCGTGGCGTATGCGCAGATCGTTCATGAGAGGAGCCAACCAGAGGTGGCGCCGCGCCCGCTTCTGCGTTATAACTTCTAACGAAGGGGATAGTCAGTAACTAGTCAGTCGTTGCGAGAGGGGACGTCATGGACGCCGAAGGATTCGTCGAGGTCGTACTGCCGGGCAAGGTCGCGCCGGAAGGGCTCCGGATACGCCGGGGAACCGTCCCCGTCGCGGGCCCCGGGCAGGTCGTGATCCGGATGGAGGCCACCGGGGTCTCCTTCGCCGAGCAGCAGATGCGCCGCGGCCGCTACTACGACCAGCCGCCGTTCCCCTTCGTGCCCGGCTACGACCTGGTCGGTACGGTGCTGTCGGCCGGCGAGGGCGTCGGCCCCGGCCTGATCGGCACCCGGGTGGCCGCGATGGTCAAGGTCGGCGGCTGGGCCAGCCATGTGTGTGTGGACGCGGCGGACACGGTGCCGGTCCCCGACGGGGTCGGCGCCGCGGAGGCCGAGACCCTGGTCGTCAACGGCATCACCGCCTGGCAGATGCTGCACCGCAAGGCGCGCGTCCGGGCGGGGCAGACCATCCTGGTCCACGGGGTCAACGGCGGCGTCGGCTCGGTCCTGGCCGAGTTCGCCCACCTCGCCGGGGTGAAAATGATCGGCACCGCCTCGGCGCGCCACCACGACGCCCTGCGGGAACGGGGGATCGTCCCGGTCGACTACCGCACCGAGGACGTCGCCGCGCGGGTCCGCGCGCTCGCCCCCGGCGGCGTGGACGCCGTCTTCGACCACATCGGCGGCCGGTCCGTCGTCGACTCCTGGCACCTGCTCGCGCCCGGCGGCGCGCTCGTCTCGTACGGCACCGCCTCCACCCGGGACGACGAGGGGTCCAAGCAGTGGCCCGTGATCAAGCTGCTCGGCCGGGTGTGGCTGTGGAACGCGCTGCCCAACGGCCGCAGCGCCTGCTTCTACAACGTCTGGGCCGGACGCGCCCTCGCCAAGGACCGGTTCCGGGCCCGGCTGCGCACCGACCTCACCGAGGTCTTCGACGCCCTGCTGCGCGGCGACGTCACCGTCCGGATCGCCGCCCGGCTGCCGCTCGCCAGGGCCGGCGAGGCGATGCGTCTGGCCGAGTCCGGCACCGTCGCGGGGAAGGTCGTACTGACCCCGTGAGCCGGCGCCCCCGGGTCAGCCGCCCCGCAGCTCCTCGATCACCGGGCCGAACGCCTCCATGCACGGGTCCAGGACCGTCAGATAGCTGAATCCGTACCGCTCCCGCTGCGCCCTGAGCTGATCGGCGATCTGCCGTACGGTGCCGACCGCGAGCAGCGGCAGCTCCAGCGCCTCGTCCTCGTCGAGCCGCAGCCTCGGCAGCAGTCCCCGCACCGCCGCCCGCCGGTCGGGGGTCACGGCGACGGACTGGAGCAGCAGATTCAGCTCCGCGGGCGCCGCCCGCCCGGCCTCGAACCCCCGGTAGGCGGCCACACGGCCGTCCAGTTCTCCGGCGGTGAGCGGCCGCAAGCCGTCCGGGGTGTGCCGCGCCCCGGTGAAGGCGGTGATCGCGGCCCGCTCGGCGGCCAGCCGCAGCATCCGGTCGCCGTTCCCGCCGATCAGCAGCGGAGGCATCGGGGACTGCGCGGGGCGCGGGGCACACGCCTCGTCGGCGAACAGCCGGTCCAGCTCCGCGACCGTACGGCTGAGCAGGCCGACCCGCTCGCCCGGCGGCAGGAACGCCAGCCCGGCGCGCTCGTGCTCCTCCCGTACGTACCCGGTGCCGAGCCCCAGCTCCAGCCGCCCGCCGGAGAGCGCGTCCACCGTCGCGACCTCCCGGGCGAGCAGCGCCGGGTTCCAGAACGCGGCGTTCAGCACGAAGGTGCCGAGCCGCACCCGCCCGGTCGCCTCGGCGGCGGCGGCCAGCGCGGGGAACGGCGCGACCATCCCGAGGTGGTCCGGCACGAGGATCACGTCGTACCCCAGCTCCTCGGCGCGCCGGCACCGCGCGCGCCACCCGTCGCCTCCGGAGGGCGTCGTCATGTTCACACCGAACCGGAAGGGCCGTGTCATGGGCGCTCCTTCGTGCCGCGCACGATAGGGGGTATCGCCCCAGGGATACCCGTTCCGTACGGAAAACCTCCGCCGGAAGCGTGCCGGGTCAGAAACCCCCGGGCACTCCCGGCGCCCCCGGTGTCCCGGGCACCCCCGGCGCTCCCGGCGTCCCCGGCTCCGTGGACGCGGCGGCGAAGGCGGCCGTGAACGCGTCTGCCTCCCAGCCGCCGCCCAGCTCCGGCGCCAGCCAGGTGGCGGCCCGTGTACGGAAGTCCGCCGGGTCCAGCGCACCCGTGCCCGCCGGCAGGGCCCCCAGCAGCGGCGCGCCCGCCGCCTCCGGCAGGTCCGCCAGATTGCAGCGCGCCGCCAGCCCCGGCTCGGCCGGCCAGCTTCCGATCACCACACCCAGCGGCGTCAGCGACCTCGTCCGCAGCGCCTCCGCCGTGAGCGCGGTCGCGTTGAGCGTGCCGAGTCCGGCCTCCGCCACCACCAGGACGGGGGCGTCCAGCAGCCGGGCGGCGTCCGCGAGCGTGGCGCCCGCCGCGTCGAACCGGACCAGCAGCCCGCCCGCGCCCTCGACCAGCACCAGATCGTGTTCGGCGGCGAGCTTCTCGGCCGCCTCGGCGATCCTGTCCGGGCGCACCGGCTCCATGTGGGCCCGCAGCGCCGCCGTCGCGGGTGCCAACGGCTCGGGGAACCGGGCCAGTTCGACCGCGGTCACCGGCCCGGCGAGCCGTACGACCTCCGCCACGTCCCCCGGTTCCCCCGGAGCCATCCCGGTCTGCGCGGGTTTGAGCACCGCGACGGTCCGGCCCCGGGCGAGCGCCGCCGCCGCCAGGGCGGCCGTCACGACGGTCTTGCCGATCTCCGTCCCGGTCCCGGTCACGATCATGGTCGGCATCGTCGGTCAGCCCTCTCGCCGTGCGGTCGCCGCGTCCGCCGCGACCGCGGTCACCGCGCGGCAGATCCGGGCGATGTCCTCGTCACCTGTCACATACGGCGGCATCGTGTACACCAGATCGCGGAACGGCCGCAGCCAGACGCCCTCGCGCACCGCCGCCCGCGTCGCCGCCGCCATGTCCACCTCGTGGTCGAGCTGGACCACCCCGATGGCGCCCAGCACGCGCACGTCCTCGACCCCCGGCAGCTCCGCGGCCGGCGCGAGCCCTTCGCGCAGCCCCGCCTCGACGCGCTCGACCTCGCCCGCCCAGTCCTGGCCGAGCAGCAGGTCGATCGAGGCGCAGGCCACCGCCGCCGCCAGCGGATTGCCCATGAAGGTCGGGCCGTGCGCCAGCACCGGGACCTCCCCGCGGGCGATGCCCTCGGCCACCCGCGCGGTGCAGAGCGTCGCCGCCATCGTGAGATAGCCGCCCGTCAACGCCTTGCCGACACACATCACATCGGGGGACACCCCGGCCTGCTCCGCGGCGAAGAGCGTGCCCGTACGGCCGAAGCCCGTGGCGATCTCGTCCAGGACGAACAGCACGTCGTGCGCGTCGCACGCCTCCCGCAGCACCCGCAGATAGGCGGGGGAGTGGAAGCGCATCCCGCCCGCGCCCTGGACCACCGGTTCGACGATCACCGCGGCGAGTTCGTCCGCGTGGCGGGCGACCAGCGCGCGCAGTCCGTCGGCGTACGTCTCGTCGTACGCGGCGGGCGGCGCGTCCGCGAAGATCTGCCGGGGCAGCACCCCCGACCACAGCCCGTGCATCCCGCCGTCGGGATCGCACACCGACATCGGCTGCCAGGTGTCGCCGTGGTAGCCGCCGCGCCAGGTCAGCAGCCGTTGTTTGGACGGACGCCCGGCCGAACGCCAGTACTGGAGGCACATCTTGACGGCGACCTCGACCGAGACGGAGCCCGAGTCCGCGAGGAAGACATGGCGCAGCGGCTCGGGCGTGATCTCGACCAGCCGGGCCGCGAGCCGGACGGCGGGCTCATGGGTGAGCCCGCCGAACATGACATGGCTCATCCGGTCGAGCTGGCCGCGCGCCGCCTCGTTGAGCACGGGGTGGTTGTAGCCGTGGATCGCCGACCACCAGGACGACATGCCGTCGACCAGTTCGCGCTGCCCGTACGCGGCCTCGGCGAGCCGCAGCCGTACCCCGGAGGCCGACTCCACGACGAGTGGATCCGTACGGCCCGGCATCGGGCCGTACGGGTGCCAGACATGCGCCCGGTCCAGGGCGAGCACCGCGTCGGGCGCGAGCGGCCCCGAGGAGAGCGAGGGGAGTGAGGGGGAGTCAGGCATTGGGCGCCAGATCCGTACCCGCCCCCCTGCGGCGTACGGAGACCAGGTCCGTACGGAGCCCCGACGGGGCCGCCTGTGCCTTCTCCCCGTCGGCCGGCGCGGTCCCCGACCCTTCCCCGGCGGCCGGCGCCGCCTCCGCGGACGCGTCGGATCCGCCGCAGGCGCCGCCGCCGTCACCGCCGCAGGGCGCGCAGCCGCCGCCGCGGTGCTCGGGCAGCGTCGACGTCCCCGCGCCCTCCACCTCGAAGCCCGCGTCGGCGATCATCTCCAGATCGGCCTGGCCCGCCTGGCCCTCGCTGGTGAGGTAGTCGCCCAGGAAGATCGAGTTGGCCAGGTGCAGCGCGAGCGGCTGGAGGGTGCGCAGATGCACCTCGCGCCCGCCCGCGAGCCTGACCTCCACATCGGGGCAGACGAACCGCGCCATCGCCAGGATCCGCAGACAGCGCTGCGGGGTGAGGTGCCACTCCCGCTCCAGAGGGGTCCCCTCCATGGGGATCAGGAAGTTGACCGGCACCGAGTCGGGGTCGAGCGCGCGCAGCGAGAAGACCACGTCGACCAGGTCCTCGTCGCTCTCCCCCATACCGGCGATCAGCCCGGAACAGGCGGAGAGACCGGCGGCCCGCGCCTGCCGCACGGTGTCCACCCGGTCGGCGTAGGTGTGGGTGGTGGTGATGTCGCCGTACGTCGCCTCGGAGGTGTTGAGGTTGTGGTTGTACGCGTCGGCGCCCGCGGCGCGCAGCCGCTCGCCCTGGCCTTCGGAGAGCAGCCCGAGGCAGGCGCACACCTCGACGTCCTCGTTCTGTTCCTTGATCGCCTCGATGGTCCGCGAGACCCGGTCGATGTCCCGGTCCGTCGGCCCGCGCCCGCTCGCGACCAGACAGACCCGCTTGGCTCCGCCGGCCACCCCGGCGGCGGCGACCTTGGACGCCTCGTCGGGTTTGAGCCAGGTGTACTTGAGGATCTCCGCCTTCGAACCGAGCCGCTGGGAACAGTACGAGCAGTCCTCCGGGCACAGGCCGGACTTCATGTTGATCAGGTAGTTCAGCTTCACCCGCCGCCCGAACCATTGACGGCGCACCTTGCCGGCCGCGGCGACCACGTCGAGCAGCTCGTCGTCGGAGGTCGCCAGCACGGCGAGCGCTTCTTCACGGGTCGGCGGCTCGCGCCGCAGGCCCTTCTCCACCAGCGTGTTCAGCAGATCCATACCGCCGATCCTGACCTACCGGGCCGCTCCCTGACCACGGAGGAACCCCACAAGGCCATCGGATCGGGGTGTGTGCATAGCCACACCAAAAATGGGTTCGGGGGCGGTTAAGGTCTGTGAGCTGCCTACAAAAGGACGGGACCGATGGAGCAGGATCACCTCGACCCGGCGGACTCTCCGCATCCGGCCGGCGGATCCGACCCCTTCGCGTGGACCGACGGCGAGGCGCTGCGCCGTGAGCGGGCCGGTCTGGTCCGTACGCTCAGGCCGCGCCCGGCCGACTCCGGCCTGCTGGACCTGGCGAGCAACGACTACCTCGGCCTCACCCGGCACCCCGCCGTGACCGGCGCCGCCGCCGAGGCGGCCCGCCGCTGGGGCGCGGGCGCCACCGGCTCCCGGCTGGTCACCGGCAGCACCGCCCTCCACGCCGAACTGGAACGGGAACTGGCCGCGTTCTGCGGCTTCGAGGCCGCGCTGGTCCTCTCGTCCGGTTACGCGGCCAACCTCGCCGCCCTCACCGCGCTCACCGCCCGCGACGGCATCCTCCTCTCCGACGCGGGCAACCACGCCTCGATCGTGGACGGCTGCCGGCTCTCCCGCGCCGACACCGTCGTCGTACCGCACGCCGATCCCGAGGCCGTCGCCAAGACACTCGACGCGCACCCGGGGCGGCGCGCCCTGGTCGTGAGCGACGCGGTCTTCTCGGTGGACGGCGACGCCGCGCCGCTCGCCGCGCTGGCGGGGGCCTGCCGCGGCCGGGGCGCCGCCCTGCTCCTCGACGACGCGCACGGCCTGGGGGTGCTCGGCGCGGGCGGCCGGGGCACCGTCGCGGCGGCGGGCCTCGCGGGCGCCCCGGACGTGGTGACGACCCTGACCCTCTCCAAGTCCCTGGGCAGCCAGGGCGGCGCGGTCCTCGGGCCGGCCAAGGTGATCGACCATCTCGTCAACGCCGCGCGGACGTTCATCTTCGACACGGGGCTCGCGCCCGCGTCGGTCGGCGCCGCGCTGGAGAGCCTGCGGCTGCTGCGGCGTGAGCCCGAACGGGCCGGCCGGGCCAGGGAGGTCGCCCGTACGCTCCACCGGCTGCTGACCGGAGCGGGGCTGACGGCGGTACGGCCCGACGCCGCCGTGGTCTCCGTACAGGCACCGTCGCCCGAGGCGGCCGTGCGCTGGGCCGCCGAATGCCGGGCGGCCGGACTGGCCGTGGGCTGCTTCCGGCCGCCGTCGGTCCCGGACGGCATCTCCCGGATCAGGCTGACGGCCCGTGCCGATCTGACGGTGGGCCCGAACGGCACCGCGGGACGCCCCGTCGTGGCACACGCCCCCCGGGGC
>NZ_JBHZDA010000002.1:150321-185733 GCF_042755665.1 Streptomyces sp. NPDC059142 | reverse complement strand
GCCGGCCCCCCCCCGCCGCCCGTGACGGCTGGGGGGGTGTGGCCTTTATTGGTGTCCCCCGCCAGGGGTGGGCCGCGGGGTTGCCCCGGGCCCCACTCCACGCAGTTGTTGGCGCCGACGCTGTGACTGCTGCGGCGCCAGCTCCGCGACGGTGGAACGGGTAAGGGACCAGAGGTGGGGGGTCCTGCGAGGCAAGCGGACATGATGCTCCCTACGCGCCGTCATCGATCCCGGCGATGAGATCCAATGAATCCTGTGTGGAGAGGGCGTGTGCCTGCATCGCACGGAAGGCGACGCGGTACGCCTTCAGATCCTCTTTCCGTTCCAGATAGAGGCTATTCGTTAAATGGTCGAGAATGACTAAATCCAGATCGGTAATGTTCGAAAAAGAGAAGATGATGAAGGGGCCCGTGAGTCCGGCATAGCCGCCCGCGGTGAACGGCAGCACCTGGAGACGGACCTGCGGAAGCCGGGCCAGCTCGATCAGGCGCCGTAACTGATCCCGCATCACCCCCGGCCCGCCCACCTCCCGCCGCAGCACGGCCTCGTCCACCACGGCGTGCAGCCGCAGCGGCGCCGCCGCCCTGGTCAGCACCTCCTGGCGGATGAGCCGTACGCCGGCCAGCGAGTCCACCGTCCCCTCCGGCGTCCCCGTCAGCGCGGCTCTGGTCACGGCGCGGGCGTAGGCGGGGGTCTGGAGCAGCCCCGGCACCACGGTGGTCTCCAGCGTGTGCGCGGTGCTCGCCTGCGACTCCAGGGTGATGAAGTCCCGGTACGTGGGCGGGATCACGGCCCGGTACGCGGTCCACCACCCCGGCGCGCCGTCCGTCGTGCCCGCCAGCGCCCGCAGCAGCGAGCGCAGTCGCGGGTCCTCGATCCCGAGGGCGTCGAGGAGCGCCGCCAGATCCCCGTCCCGTACGCCGCTCACCCCGGTCTCGATCCTGCTCACCTTCGACTGGTGCCAGCCGAGCAGCCGCGCGGTCTGGTCACTGGTGAGCCCCGCGCTCCGGCGCAGTCTGCGCAATTCGTCCCCGAGTCGCTGCCGACGTACCACCGGAATATGCCGCATGGCCGAATCACCTCTCCGCTTCCTTCTCCGCCGCACCCGTGACGACCTCAAGGCGGAGAAGTTATCTTTCCGACGCCCAAATACGGTCTCGCGTTGCAGAGTTCACCGCTTTGAGCGACAGATATATGCAGATCTCGGTGGATCGGAGGTACGGATGGTGCGATCAGTGGCAGGCTGTCGCGCAGCACGGTTCCGAGGCCGTCCGCGCAGCCATCAGCTCTGCGCCGGAGTCCGGTCCGGCGGGAAAGGGACAGCGTCGTCATGGCCGACCACCAGGAAGCATCCATCACCCTGCCGAGCGAGCCCGCATCGGTGCCCACGGCCCGAAGATATGTCGCGGACCTCCTCGCCGACTGGGGACTGCCCGAGGAGGCGGCCACGGCGGACACGGTCCGGCTGGTCGTCTCCGAACTGGCCACCAACGCCGTACAGCACACCTTCGGCCAGTCGCCCACGTTCACCGTGGAGGTACGGCTCGACCGCGAGGAGACGCTGCGCGTCGGGGTCACCGACAGCCACCCGCGCTGGCCCCAGCGGCTTCCCGCGGCCGTCCAGCAGGACAACGGCCGCGGGATGGTCATCATCCGCTGGCTGACGGCCGAGGCCGGCGGCCGGCTGACGGTCGTCCCGACCGACGAGGGCGGCAAGACCGTCTGGATCGCCCTGCCCTGGACGATCCGGACGGCACCGGCCGCGCCGGCCTAGGACCTCACTTCACCCGGCCGTACCAGACCTTCTTGGACCAGATCTTCTCCAGCCGTACCAGCGAGCCGGTCTTCGGCGAGTGCCAGATCCTTCCCTTGCCCGCGTAGATCCCGACGTGGTAGACGCTCCTTCCGTAATGGAAGAAGACCAGGTCGCCCTGGCGCCGTGAGGACGCGGAGATGTGCCGGGTCTGGTTGTACTGCGCCTGCGCCGTCCGGGCGAGCTTCTTGCCCGCCTTCTTGAACGAGTAGAGCGTCAGCCCGGAGCAGTCGAAGCGGTACGGTCCCGTCGCGCCGTACTTGTACGGGGACCCCTTCTTGGACGCCGCGACCTTCAGGGCCTTGGCGCTGTGCGGAGCGGCCTGGGCCTCCGACGCCGCGCCGGGCACCAGCATCGTGCTGGTGACCGCGGCCAGCGTGAGGGCCGATACGGCCCCCGCCCGGGACAGCAGAGACGGGACATATGTCTGCGCAGTCATGCGCAACCCTTCGTCAGCCGCCTGAGAAGGATGACCTGTCGGGTTCGGGCTGGCGAAGTTGCCCGGCCGCGTGAACGGCTTCACCCCGAGGAACGACCACGAAGGGCGTCGTCCCGTGCTGCTCGGGTCCTCCACTCCTGCCGATCCACTCCTGTCGACCCGTCATCCGGAACGGCGGCAGGACTCGGCGTCCGCCCGGACCGCCCCGCCGGGGCCGGCGGGGGCTTGTCGTCTCACGGATCTTGACCCAGAAACCAGTGGATTTCCGAGTTGAAACGACGATATGTGAAGTTCATCACCCTTGGTCCATGCGGGTGGCGACGGGCGATCCGGCCCCCGGGCACCGCGGCCCGATGAGGCCCGTACCTGCGACGTAACGATCACGCGGCCCGATGTCCCGGCCGGATCGCGCAACTCGCCTCGCCGAATCTGTCCGGTCAGTTCATACGCCGAATGTGCGAGTCCTTCTCATATGGACGCGGCCATCCGGGAACACGACACCCCGTCAGGTCCCTTGCCAGGGAGGCGCGGTGACCCGCGCGGCCCTCCGTTCCCCGTCGGGCGTCCGCAGCGCCCCGGCCGGGGTCGCCGCGTACAGCTCGGTTCTCGCCCCTTCGGTGCAGGGCCGTCAGGGCGTCCCGTGGCGGGGCCACTTGAGCGGACGGCGGGCCGGGAGTCCGGGAGGCGGCACCGGCGCTCACCGTCCGCCCGCGGAGGTCTTCCGGTTCTGGACGATGTGGTCGATCAGCCCGTAGGACCGGGCGCCCGGCGCGTCGAGGACCGTGTCCCGTTCGAGGTCGCCGGCGACCCGCTCCGCGCTCCGTCCGGTGTGGCGCGCCAGCGTCGACGTGACCAGGTCCCGCAGCCGCAGCAGTTCCTGAGCGTGGATCACCAGATCGGACGGCTGCCCGTGCACCGGCTCCTCGGTGGCGGGCTGCCGGAGCACGGTCCGTGCGCCGGGCAGCGCCGTCCGCTTGCCGGGCGCGCCCGCCGCCAGCAGGACGGCGGCGGTCGAGACGGCCTGGCCGAGACAGGTCGTGGCCACGTCGCACGTGATGATCTGCATCGTGTCGTAGATCGCGGACATCGCGCTGATCGAGCCGCCCGGCGAGTTGATGTAGAGGCTGATGTCCTGGTCGGGCGCGGCGTATTCGAGATGGATCAACTGTGCGATCACGTCGTTGGCCGCGGTCTCGTCGACGGGCGTCCCCAGAAAGGCGATCCGGTCCTCCAGGAGCCGGGAGTACGGATCGAGCGTGCGGCTCCCGTGGCTGGTCCGCTCGGTGAACTCGGGCAGGACGTAGCGGGCCGAAGAACGGTTCATGGCATGCCTCTTCCTCAGGGCGCGGGGCGCGCGCTTCTTCGCGACGACTCCCGTACGGCTCTGTGAAAAATGTACAGGACGTACAGATCGTGGGAAGGGGGGGCAGGCTCTGGCGATCCACTGAAACCCCTGGAGCGGAAGGCGTTTTGACTGTTCGCCGAGGGGTGTCCCTCCCCGGGGCGCGGTCCGTGACCGGCCTCGCAACGGTACGGAGCCCCCCGTGCGGCGCGGGGTCCCGGCCGGCCCTGGCTATGCCCCGGGGCGCATCCAGGTCCGGGCGAGCTCCGCGACCCAGGCGGCCGCCGCGTCGGGGGCGGGCGGGGGAGCCGCGACGACGACGAGTTCGGTGACGCCCGCCGCGTCGAGTGCGGGGAGGTGGTCCGGCGTGCCGTCGCTCAGCGCCACGGCGACGGTGAGCTCGTCGAAAGCGCGACCGCGACGGGCGCACTCGTCGGCGAGAACGGCGACACGCGCCGGCACGTCGGCCGCCGGAAGGGCGAAGCCGTACCAGCCGTCGCCGAGCGCGACCGCCCGGCGCAGGGCCGCGTCGCTGTTGCCCCCGACCACGACCGGGAGCCGGCCGCCGCGCAGCGGCTTCGGGTTGACCCGGATCGCGTCGAAGCGGACGAACTCCCCCGCGTACGAGGCCGGATCCTCGGCCCAGAGGGTGCGCAGCGCGGCAAGGTACTCCTCGGTGCGCCGCCCGCGCCCGGCGAAGGGGACCCCGAGCGCCGCGAATTCCTCAGCCGACCAGCCGGCCCCGACCCCGAGGCTGAACCGCCCGGCGGAGAGCCTGTCGAGGGTGGCGGCCTGCTTGGCGACCAGGACCGGGTTGTGCTCGGGCAGCAGGAGTACGCCGGTGGCGAGTTCGATCCGGCTGGTGACCGCCGCCGCGAAGGTCAGGGCGAGCAGCGGGTCCAGCCAGTCCGCGTCCGCGGGCACGGCGATCCGGCCGTCCGCGGAGTAGGGGTAGCGGGAGGCGGGCGCGTCCACGAGCACCACGTGCTCGCCGCACCACAGCCGCGCGAAGCCGTGCGCCTCCGCGGCGGTGGCCACCGCGCGGATCACCTCGGGGCGGGCACCGTCACCGATACCGAGCGCGTGCAGTCCCACTCGCATCCTCCACCTCCGGGCGTCACCTTAGGCACGGAGCGGTGACGGCTCGGCGGACCGGGCGCGCCGCGCGCGGGCACACCGTCCGGACGAGCTAAACCACCCGCCACGGGACCCCGGAGGCGGAGCCGTCCGGTCCGGCCTCAGCAGGACGGCGTGACCGGCGACCACATGCCGAACCACTGCTCGGCGCCCCACTCCTCGAACCGTTGCACCTCGACGAATCCCAGCTTCGCCGCCAGGCGCAGCGAGCGGTCGTTGGCAGCCTGGGTGCAGAGCACCACCGGCTCGCCGGGAAGCGTGTCGGCGAACCAGCCGAGCGCCGCCGCGCACGCCTCGGCGGCATACCCGCGTCCCCATGCCTCCGGCAGGAACATGTAGCCGAGCTCGGCCTCCCCGGCATCCGGACGGAGGTGCCCCGGACGCTCGGCGTCGCGCCGGTCGAGCGTGACCGTGCCGATCATCGTTCCGTCGAGGTCGATCACGAAAAGGCCGGGGCGCCGGCCGGGCAGTTCAGGCACCGCGCGTTCGAGCTCGTCGCGAGGCCGGGGGCCACCGAGGTAGGTGCGCACCTCCGGCGAGGCGAACAGTTCGATGAACGCCGCACGGTCCCGGGCCTCGGACTCGCGGAGCACGAGCCGTTCGGTCCTGATCGGGGCTGGTGGCCAGGTGACGGGCGCTGACTCAGGCATGGCGGGCAACCGATCGTAGGCGGACGCGTCTGATCCGACAGGGGGCTTCGCCGCCGCCATCGACCGTTCTGGGCCAGGTGGGCGCCGCATAGGCTGGGAGCATGGCCTACGAGATTCCGGTGACGCAAGCCCGGGCAGAGCTCGCCGATTTGATCAACCGCGTCGTCTACGGCGGCGAGCGCGTGGTCGTGACCCGTCATGGGAAGCCGCTGGTCGCGCTCGTCTCCGCCGCCGATCTTGAGCGGCTGGAGAGCGGTCCGGAGGAGGTGGAGGAGACGGAGGAGCGCGTCATCAGCTCGGTCTCGGCGATCCGCCCCGTGCCGTCCGCCCCAGGCGGACCGCGCCGGTTCGGCATCGCCGCGGAACACCGCCCGGAGGGTGGCGAGCGTCCGCCGGGGTCCGGCAGGTGATCCCTCGCGAGGGCCGGGGGCGGCGGGTCCCCGTATACGAACCGGTGTGCCGGGAGGCCGCCGGCCGGGCCAGTTAACGCGTTGGAAAAACTTCCGCCTTACGGTGCGGTCCCACAGGCGGGCGGATGTGCGAGCACCGGTCAACAAAGTGTTGATGTTGGCTAGGATCGCGCTGCGCCCGGCCGGAACCGGGCCGGAGACGATGAGGTGGAAGCGTGCAACTCACCCCGCACGAGCAGGAGCGCCTGCTCATCCACGTGGCGGCGGACGTCGCCGCCAAGCGCCGCGCGCGCGGACTGCGGCTGAACCACCCCGAGGCGGTCGCCCTGATCACCTCGCACATCCTCGAAGGCGCCAGGGACGGCCGCACCGTCGCCGAACTGATGGCGTCGGGACGCCAGGTGCTCGGCCGCGACGACGTCATGGAGGGCATCCCCGAGATGATCCACGACGTCCAGGTGGAGGCCACGTTCCCCGACGGCACCAAGCTCGTCACCGTCCACGGCCCGATCGTCTGACGGGGGAGCGCCGATGATCCCCGGAGAGATCCTGTACGCCGACGAGCCCGTCGCCCTGAACGAAGGGCGCGAGGTCACCCGGCTCACCGTCGTCAACACGGCGGACCGGCTCGTCCAGGTGGGCTCCCACTACCACTTCGCCGAGGCCAACCCGGGCCTGGAGTTCGACCGGGCCGCCGCCCGGGGCAGACGGCTGCACGTCGCCGCCGGCACCGCCGTCCGCTTCGAGCCCGGCGTCCCCGTCGCCGTCGCACTCGTCCCCCTCGCCGGTCTGCGCGTCGTGCCAGGGCTGCGTGGAGAGACCGGAGGTTTCCTCGATGACTGACACGTCAGAGCCGGCGGGACGAGACGTACCGTACGAGCTGTCCCGCGCCGGGTACGCCGACCTCTTCGGCCCCACCACCGGCGACCGGATCCGGCTCGCCGACACCGATCTGCTGGTCGAGATCGAGGAGGACCGCTGCGGCGGTCCCGGACGCGCCGGGGACGAGGCGGTGTTCGGCGGCGGCAAGGTGATCCGCGAGTCGATGGGCCAGTCCCGGACGACCCGGGCCGAGGGCGCGCCCGACACCGTGATCACCGGCGCCGTCGTCCTCGACCACTGGGGCGTCGTCAAGGCCGACATCGGCATCAGGGACGGTCTGATCACCGGTATCGGGAAGGCCGGTAACCCCGACACCATGGACGGGGTCCACCCCGATCTGGTCATCGGCCCCGAGACCGAGATCATCGCGGGCAACGGACGGATCGTCACCGCCGGCGCGGTCGACGCGCACATCCACTTCATCTCCCCGACCGTCGTGGACCAGGCCCTCTCCTCCGGGGTCACCACCCTCGTCGGCGGCGGCACCGGACCCGCCGAGGGCACCAAGGCCACCACCGTCACCCCGGGCGCCTGGCACCTCGCCCGGATGTTCGAGGCGTTGGAGACCTTTCCCGTCAACATCGGGCTGCTCGGCAAGGGCAACACGATGTCCCGCGACGCGATGCACGCCCAACTGCGCGGCGGCGCGCTCGGGTTCAAGATCCACGAGGACTGGGGCGCCACCCCCGCCGTCATCGACGCCTGCCTCCGGGTCTGCGAGGAGAGCGGCGCCCAGCTCGCCATCCACACCGACACGCTCAACGAGGCTGGATTCGTCGGCGACACCCTCGCCGCCATCGCCGGACGCACCGTCCACGCGTACCACACCGAGGGCGCGGGCGGCGGGCACGCGCCCGACATCATCACCGTCGTCTCCGAGCCGTACATCCTGCCCAGCTCCACCAACCCGACCCGGCCGCACACCGTCAACACCATCGAGGAACACCTCGACATGCTGATGGTCTGCCACCATCTCAACCCCGCCGTGCCCGAGGACCTCGCCTTCGCGGAGTCCCGGATCCGGCCCTCCACCATCGCGGCCGAGGACATCCTGCACGACCTCGGAGCCATCTCGATCATCTCGTCCGACTCCCAGGCCATGGGCCGGGTCGGCGAGGTCGTCATGCGGACCTGGCAGACCGCGCACGTGATGAAGAAGCGCCGCGGCGCCCTGCCCGGCGACGGCCGCGCCGACAACCACCGGGCCCGCCGCTATGTCGCCAAATACACCATCAACCCGGCGATCGCCCAGGGCCTCGACGGGCGCATCGGCTCCGTCGAGACCGGCAAACTCGCGGACCTGGTGGTCTGGGACCCGGCGTTCTTCGGGGTGAAGCCGCAACTCGTCCTCAAGGGCGGCCAGATCGCGTACGCGCAGATGGGCGACGCCAACGCCTCCATCCCCACCCCGCAACCGGTGCTGCCCCGGCCGATGTTCGGGGCCCTGGGGCGGGCCGCCGCAGCCACCTCCCTCAACTTCGTCTCCCAGGCGGCGATCGAGGACGGGCTGCCCGAACGCCTCGGCCTGCACAAGGAGTTCGCACCGATCGGCAACACCCGGCGGACCACCAAGGCCGACATGCGGGAGAACGACGCGCTGCCCCGTGTCGAGGTCGACGCCGACACGTTCACGGTACGGATCGACGGGGAGCCGGTGGAGCCCGCACCCGCCACCGAACTCCCGCTGGCCCAGCGCTACTTCCTCTTCTGATGGCGGCTCCCGCGAAGCTCCGCCGACCAAGGCCGCGGGGAGGCGTGCGATGAGCCGGGCCGCCCTGCTCGTCCTCGCCGACGGCCGGTTCCCCGCCGGCGGCCACGCCCACTCCGGCGGCGCGGAAGCGGCCGTCACGGCGGGCCGGATCCGTGACGCCGGAGACCTGGCCGCCTTCTGCGAGGGGCGGCTGGGCACCACCGGGCTCACCGCGGCGGCGCTCGCCGCCGCGGCGGCCCGGGGCCTGGACCCGCTGGCCCTGGACGAGGCCGCCGACGCCCGCACGCCCGTCCCCGCCCTGCGGACCACCGCGCGCAAGCTCGGCCGCCAGCTCCTGCGCGCCGCCCGCGCCACCTGGCCGAGCGCGGAGCTGGACGCGCTGGCCGCGGCCCGCCCGCGCGGCGCGCACCAGCCCGTCGTGCTCGGGCTGACCGCGCGCTCGGCGGGCCTCACGCCCCTGGACGCCGGGTACTGCGCGGCGTACGAGAGCGTCAGCGGGCCCGCCACGGCGGTCGTCCGGCTGCTCGGACTCGACCCCTTCGAGGCCACCGCCGTCCTCGCCCGGCTCACACCGGCGCTCGACGAGATCGCCGTCCGGGCCGCCGCGTACGCGGAACAGGCCGTGGCGGAGGGGACCGGCGCGCTGCCCGCGCCCTCCGCACCGCTGCTCGACATCATGGCGCAGGCCCACGCGGCCTGGCCGGTCAGGCTGTTCGCCTCATGAGCCCCTGACCGCCCCGCCCCGGGCCCGTTCCCGTACACAGCCTCGTACACGCACCCGTACCTCCCCCTCATCCACCGGAGCCGCACCATGCATCTCGACCACGGCCACGCGGGCCCGGCGGCCGTCTCCGCCGACGCCGTACGCCCCGACGGGCGGCGCCGCGCCCTGCGCATCGGGCTCGGCGGGCCCGTCGGCTCCGGCAAGACGGCGACCGTCGCCGCGCTCTGCCGCACCCTGCGCGACCGGCTCTCCCTCGCCGTCGTCACCAACGACATCTACACCCGCGAGGACGCCGCGTTCCTCCTGCGCCACGCCGTCCTGCCGCCCGAGCGGATCCAGGCCGTGGAGACCGGCGCCTGCCCGCACACCGCGATCCGCGACGACATCTCCGCCAACCTCGAAGCCGTCGAGGACCTGGAGGACGCCGTCGGACCACTCGACCTGATCCTCGTCGAGTCCGGTGGCGACAACCTCACCGCCACCTTCTCCAAAGGGCTCGTCGACGCCCAGATCTTCGTCATCGACGTGGCGGGCGGCGACGACATCCCGCGCAAGGGCGGCCCCGGCGTCACCACCGCCGACCTGCTCGTCGTCAACAAGACCGACCTCGCCCCGTACGTCGGCTCCGACCTCGGCAGGATGGCCCGCGACGCACAGGAGCAGCGCGGCGAACTCCCCGTCGTCTTCACGTCGTTGAAGAGCGAGGACGGGGTGCGGCCCGTCGCCGACTGGGTGCTCGGCCGGCTCGCCGACTGGACCGCATGAGCGTCCGCGCCACCGCCCGGATCGTCGCCACCCGCACCGGGCTGCCCGTACTCACCGGGGAGGGGCCGCTCGCACCGCGCCGCACCCGGGCCGGCGGACCCGGCAGCCGGGTCACCGTCGTCGGCGCCATGACCGCACCGCTCGGCGGCGACCGGCTCGCCGTCGAGGCCGAGGCGCGGGAGGGGGCCACGCTCACCGTGGACGCCGCCGCGGCGACCGTCGCCCTGCCCAGCAGGGTGCCCGCGCCCGCCCACTACGACGTACGGCTGACCGTGGGCGAGCACGCGGAGCTGCGCTGGCTGCCCGAACAGCTCATCTCCGCCTACGGCAGCGAGCTGCGTATGCGCACCCACGTCGAACTGGCCCCCACCGCCCGGCTGGTGGTGCGCGAGGAACAGATCCTCGGCCGCCACGGCGAGGCCCCCGGTACCCTGTTCAGCCGGCTCACGGTACGCCGCGCCGGCCGCCCCCTCCTCGACCAGGAACTCGCCTGCGGCCCCGGCGCGCCGGCCGGCTGGGACGGCCCCGCGGTCCTCGCCGGCCTCCGGGCCGTCGGCCAACTCCTCGTGGTGGCACCCGGGTTCGAGGCAAATCCGGTGACACCGCTGCTGCTGGGCGACACCGCCGTACGCACCCCGCTCGCCGGTCCCGGCGCGCTCGTCACGGCGCTAGCCCCGGACGCGCTGCTGCTGCGCCGGACCCTGGACGAGGCACTGGCCGGCCTGCTCGACACCCTGTCGGGGCCCCCGCCCACCGGCCCGCCCGAGGAGCTTCCGTACGGCACCGCGGAGGTGGCGTACCGCTGAGCGGAGGCGGCTCACCGGTTATTGGTTGGGTAAAGAAATCCCCATCCGGCCTGTTCCCGACGGCCTCACAGGCGAAAGGATCCGGGAAGCTCGCACGTAACAGCGCCGCCGAGCGGGCGGCGCTCCATGAGGGGGAGGTACCACGTGAGACGCACCGCAGTGCTCGGCTCGGCAGGCACACTGCTCGCCGGCACGCTCATAGCGGGCGCCATCGCCGCTCCGGCGGCGACCGCCGGCGGTCGCCACCAGGTCGACCCGACGGCGTACGGCGCGAAGACCGCCGCCGAGCGCGCCGCGAAGAAGGGCATCGACTGGCAGGACTGCCCGGCCGACTGGGCGCTGGAGAAGCCCATCCAGTGCGGCTACGTCAGCGTCCCGCTCGACTACGCCAAGCCCCACGGCCGGCAGATCAAGATCGCCGTCGACCGCATCGGCTCCACCGGCACCGAGGACGAACGCCAGGGCGCCCTGATCTACAACCCCGGTGGTCCCGGCGGCTCCGGCCTGGCCTTCCCGCGCCGCGTCGTCACCAAGAACGCCGTCTGGGCCGACGCCGCCAAGGCGTACGACTTCGTCGGCTTCGACCCGCGCGGGGTGGGCCGCTCGACGCCCATCTCCTGCGTCGACCCGCAGGAGTTCGTCAAGGCACCGAAGGCCGACCCGGTCCCGGACAGCGAGGCCGACAAGCGCGCGCAGCGGAAGCTGGCGGCCGAGTACGCCGACGGCTGCAAGGAGCGCAGCGGCTGGATGCTGCCGCACATGACGACCCCCAACACGGCACGTGACCTCGATGTCGTGCGGGCCGCCCTGGGCGAGAAGAAGCTCAACTACCTGGGCGTCTCCTACGGCACCTACCTCGGCGCGGTCTACGGCACGCTCTTCCCGTCGCATGTGCGCCGGATGGTCGTGGACAGTGTGGTCAACCCGTCGAAGGAGAAGATCTGGTACCAGGCCAACCTGGACCAGGACGTCGCCTTCGAGACCCGCTTCACCGACTGGCTGGAGTGGGTCGCCAAGAACGACGCCACCTTCCACATCGGTGACACCACCGCCAAGGTGCGGGGGCAGTGGGACACCCTGCGCGCCACCGCCAAGAAGAGCCCGCTCGGCGGTGTGGTCGGCCCCGCCGAACTCCTCGGTGTGTTCCAGAGCGCCCCGTACTACGACTCCTCGTGGGTGTCCACCGCGACCCTCTGGAGCAAGTACGTCGCCGGGGACCCGCAGCCGCTCATCGACGCCGGCTCGCCCGACCTCTCCGACACCGTGGGCAACGCCAAGTCGGAGAACGGCAACGCGGTCTACACCGCCGTCGAGTGCACCGACGCCAAGTGGCCCTCCAGTTGGCAGAGGTGGGACCGGGACACCACCCGGCTCCACCGCGACCACCCGTTCCTCACCTGGTCCAACACCTGGATGAACCTGCCGTGCTCCACCTGGGGCGTCAAGCAGCAGACCCCGGTGGACGTGAAGACCGGCAAGGGGCTGCCGCCGGTGCTGATCACCCAGTCCACCCGGGACGCCGCCACGCCGTACGGGGGCGCCGTCGAACTGCACAAGCGGTTCAAGGGCTCGCGCCTGATCACCGAGCGCGACGCCGGTTCGCACGGCATCACCAACCTGGTGAACCCGTGCATCAACGACCGGGTGAAGGCGTACCTCCTGACGGGCGCGGTGGACAGCGCGGACGTGACGTGCGCCCCGCACGCCACCCCCAAGCCGTAGGGACGGCCGCACCGCGGTGAACGAGGGGCGGCCGTCCGGAACCGGCCGCCCCTCAGGCGCCTGACACGGTGTGCCGGCCGCGCCCCACACGTCTCGCCCGGTGTGCCGGCCGCGCCTCACACGTCTCGCACGGTGCGCCGCCCGCCCCGGCCGCCCCTCACGCGTGCGCCGCCCGCTCCAGCCAGGCGTCCTCCGCCGCGTACCCGAAGAGGGCGTCCCGTCCGTACGACGTGACCATCCGGGGGAACGCCGCCTCCCACCCCCGCTCGCGCACCCGGCCCACCAGCCACGCGACGGTCTCCGGCAGCGATTCCACGTACCCCGTCACCGGCCGGTACCCCAACTCCCGCTCCGCCGCGCTCATGTCGTAGACGACCGGATGCTCCAGGCTCCACGGCGTGTCGCCGACACCGCCGTCCGGCGGAGCCCCCTCCACCAGCACCGTCCTGGTCTCCCGGCCCATCACCGCGTCGATCGCCGCGCCGATCTCCGCCACCGTCGGCGCCTGCGGATCCCCGGCGTTCAGCACCCGCGATCCCGGCCTCCGCGCGGCCAGCCTGATCAGCTCCGCGACGTTCGAGACGTGCGCGGGATGGAAGCGGCTCCGGCCGCCGTACGCCAGCACACGCCGCTCGCGGCCGTCCAGCAGCCGCTGCACGAAGTACAGCTCACGCGGGGAGCGGCAGTGCGGGCCGTGGATCGCGCCCGGCCGCAGCAGTGTCACCGGCAGCGCGTCGCCCGCCGCCGTCAACTCCCGCTCCATCAGCACCTTCCGGGTGGCGTACGTCGTCTCACCCGGCGCCACCGTGCGCTGCGTCTCGGAGAGCGGCACCGGGAGCCGCGGGGCGCCGCCCGGCTCGCCCTGTGTGTCGAGGCTGCGGCCCGCGTCGTCCTCGTACACCGCCCCGCTGGAGATCACCACGGCCGAGCCGATCCGCCCCGCCAGTGAGGCGAGCTGCCGGGCATGGGCCCCGCCGAACGCCACCACGTCCACGAGCACGTCGCACCCGTCACCCACCACCGCGGCCGGCGCCGCGTCGTCCTCCCGGTCCAGCCGTACGGTCCGCACCCCGTCGGGCCAGGTGGCGTCCGCGCCTCCGCCGAGCGAGACCGCGCACACCTCCCAGCCGTCCTCGGCGAGCGCGCGCACCGCGGCCCGTCCCACCTGCCCTGTCGCACCGATCACCACTGCGTTTCCCCTGGTCATAGGAGGGACGCTAGAGGCGGGAGCGGCCGGGGCCCAGAGCCTTTCGCCGGTGGCGGATCTGCTCTCAGCGACGCGGCCGGGGGAACTTCCTGGCCGGAGCGGCCTTGGCCTGCTCCGCCTTCACGTCGGCCGCGTACCGGTCGACGTACTCCTGTCCGGACAGCCCGAGGATCGCGTACATGATCTCGTCGGTGACCGCGCGTACCGCCGCCTTCTGGTTCTCCAGCCCGGCGTACCGCGAGAAGTCCAGCGGCTCACCGAACCGGATCGTCACCTGCCGGATCCTCGGCAGGACCTGCCCGGGAGGCTGGATCTCGAAGGTCCCGACCATCGCACAGGGCACCACCGGCACCTGCCCCTTGATCGCCATCACGGCGACCCCCACCTTGCCCTTGTAGAGCCGGCCGTCGTGCGAGCGCGTCCCCTCCGGATAGATCCCCAGCAACTCCTCCTCGGAGAGCACCCCCAGCCCTTCCCGGATGGCCGCCTGCCCCGCCTCCTTGCCCGAACGGTCCACCGGGATCTGCCCGGCGCTGCGGAAGAAGAAGGCCGTCAGCCGCCCCTTGATCCCGGGGCCCGTGAAGTACTCCGCCTTGGCGAGGAAGGTGATACGCCGTTTGATGATGGCGGGCATCAGGAAATGGTCGGAGAAGGAGAGGTGGTTCCCCGCGACGATCGCCGCGCCCTCGGCGGGGATGTGCTCCAGACCCTCGATCCTGGGCCGGAAGAGCAACCGCAGCAGCGGTCCCAACAGCACGTATTTCAGCACGTAGTAGAACAAGGGGAGCGCTCCTCACTGGCCCGACCGGCCACAGGACGGCGTTGTCCCAGGTCAACGGGGTTCCGGCGGTCGCAAGTGTATGTGCGGGTGCCGCCGGTTGTAACCGTCCGCGACAGCGGGGCAGGTCGGGGACGGCGCGACGCCGTCCGACCGGTCGGGGAGGGGCCGGCCGAGCCGACCGCCCCGGGGCGCGTGTCACGCCCGGTCCGGTCGGGTACCCGTTCAGCTCAGTCCGAGGAGCCGAGGAGCCCCGGTGCGAGGACCCTCGGTCCAAGGAGGCGGGGGATCCGTACCAGGAACCAGGAGGAACACATCATCATGCGCGTCGCATTTCTCGTAGCCCCGGAAGGTGTCGAGCAGGTGGAGCTGACCGAGCCCTGGGAGGCCGTGCTCGCCGCCGGGGGCACGCCGCAGCTCGTGTCGACGCGGCAGGGCACGATCCAGGCGTTCGACCATCTGGACAAGGCCGACACCTTCCCCGTGGACAAGGACCTGGACGCGGCCCGGCCCGGCGAGTACGACGGTCTCGTGCTGCCCGGCGGGGTCGCCAACCCCGACGCGCTCCGCACGGACCGGCGCGCCGTGGAGTTCGTCCGGGGGTTCTTCGACTCCGGCAAGCCGGTCGCGGCCATCTGCCACGCGCCCTGGACGCTCATCGAGGCCGACGCGGTGCGCGGGCGTACCCTCACCTCCTGGCCCAGCCTGCGGACCGACATCGGCAACGCCGGGGGCACGTGGGTCGACGAGCAGGTCAAGGTCTGCACCGCCAGGCCCAGCACCCTGGTCACCAGCCGTAAGCCGGACGACCTCAAGGCGTTCTGCGACACCTTCGTCCAGGTGTTCAAGGACGTCTGACGGCGGGCCGGGCGCCCCGGCCCGCCGTGGATCATCCGGCGTGCACCTTGCGGTAGAGGTCGCCGTCGTAGAACTCGGCGGGGTCGGGGTTCTTCTCCAACTGCTTGTTGTGGACGAAGAGGTCCCCGAGCTTGCTCAGCGCGCGGGCGATCTCGCCGTTCCCGGTCTTCGCCACGAGTTCGTCGGTGGTGAAGGTCTCGACGTGCGAGGCGTCCGCCTTCGCCTGTGCCTCGCTGACCTTGAGCATCCCGGCCACCAGGGCGACCGACTCCTCGGGGTGCCGCGCGCGCCAGTCGTTGGCCTGCTGCAACACCTTGACGACCTTGCTGTTCTTGGCCTCGGGCACCTTGTTCCCGGCGACGAAGGCGGTGGGGAAGGCGTCCCCGGTCTCCTTGGTGCTCGCCACCTCCTCCAGATCCGGGACCTTCTTCCTGATGGTGTCGATGGAGGGGTAGAAGATGCCCGCGCCGTCGATCTTTCCCGAGGTGAAGGCCGACACCACGGTGGACGGGTCCATGGCGATCTTCTGGATGTCCCCCGTGGTCATCCCGGCCTTCTCCAGCGCGATGTTGAGGATCATGTCGCCGGACGTGCCCTCGGGGACACCGACCCGCTTGCCCTTGAGGTCCTTCATCGTCCTGATGCCGGGCTGGGCGATGACGCGGTCGGCGTAGGTGTACGTGTTGACGGAGACGACCTTCGCCTTGCCGGAGGCGGGCAGCCACATCGCGCCGGGGCCGATGTAGCCGTAGTCGAGGTCGCCGGAGCCCAGCGCCTGGATCTGCACCGGTCCGTTGTTGAACACCTTGGTCCGTGCGGTGAGTCCCTGTTTCTTCCACAGCCCCTGGTCCTCGGCGATGGCCAGCAGACTGGCGCCGTTGTAGTCGCCGATGTAGCCGAAGTCGACGGTGTCGTCGTCGGAGGCGCCGCCGGAGCACGCGTTCAGGGTGAGGGTGAGGACCGTTGCGGAGAGGAGCGCCGGCAGAGCGCGGCGGAGGGAGCTTCCGGGCATGACGGGATTGTCCTTACGGGAAAGGGAGGGGAACCACGTGCGCGGCGCGCGGGAGGGCGCGTTCGAGTGCGGGAAGGGGCCCCGGGCGGCGGCCCGGTCCGGCCCGTTGGGCGGTTACGGGACGGGGGCGGCGTTCTCCTGGTGGTGTACGGAGGTCCACACCGCGTTCCGGATCCGCCGGAACTCGGCGGAGAGCCGGATCTCCTCGGTACGGGGATACGGCAGGTCCACGTCGATGACGCGGTGGACGCGGCCGGGCCTGGCGGCCATGACCACCACCCGGCCCGCCAGGTAGACGGCCTCGTCGACGTCGTGGGTGATGAAGAGCACGGTCCGCTTCTCGCGGCTCCAGGTCGCCAGGAGCTGGTCCTGCAACTGCACCCGGGTGAGGGCGTCGAGCGCCCCGAACGGCTCGTCCATGAGAAGGACCCGCGGGTCCACGGCGTACGCGCGGGCGATGGCGCAGCGCTGTTTCATGCCGCCCGAGAGCGTCTTCGGGAGGGCGTCGGCGAAGGCGTCGAGTCCGACCAGGGCGATCGCCCGGTCGGCCCGGCGGCGCCGCTCCTCCGCGGGGAGCGAGGCGAGCCGGAGACCGAACTCCACGTTCTGACGCACCGTCAACCAGGGGAAGAGCGCGTACTGCTGGAAGATCACCCCCCGGTCGGGCCCGGGGCCGCTCACCGGTTCGCCGTCCACCAGCACCCGGCCCGAGCTGGGCTCCTGGAGGCCGGCGGCCATGCTCATCAGTGTGCTCTTGCCGCAGCCGGACGGGCCGACGACGGTGACGAACTCCTGGTCGGCGATGTCCAGGGACACCCCGTCCAGCGCGGTGAACTCGGCCCCCTTGAGCGGGAAGGTCTTCACCACGTCCTGAAAACTGATCTTGGGGTTCATCGTCGCTCCTGCCAGCCGGTGAGCCGTCGTTCGGCGAGCAGCAGCAGCCGGTCCATGAGCAGGCCGAGCACGCCGATGGTGATCAGGGACACGAAGATGGTGTCCATCTCGAACCAGGTGGACGCCTTCTGCATCCGGTAGCCCAACCCCTCCTGCGCGCCGATCAGTTCGGCCGCGACCACCGTCGCCCACGAGGCGCCGAGCCCGATGCGCATACCGACGAGGATGAACGGTGTGGAGGCCGGGATGACCACCTTGGCGAAGATGACCCGGTCCGACGCGCCCAGGACCCGGGCGGCGTTGATGAGCGTGCGGTCCACGTCGACGACACCCTGGAAGGAGGCGACGACGCAGGCCATGAAGGAGGCGAGACAGATCACCGCGATCTTCGGGACCTCCCCGATGCCGAGCAGCACCACCGTCAGCGGGATGAGCGCGAGCGGCGGGATGGTGCGGAAGAACTGGATGTACGGCTCGACGACGGCGCGCACCACCGGGTACCAGCCCATGAGGAAACCCACGGGCACGGCCACGACCACACCGAGGGCGTAGCCGAGGAAGACCCGGCGCAGGCTGGCGAGCGTATCGGTCGCCAGGGTGCCGTCGGCGGTCATCTCCCCGGCCTTCCGCGCCACGGCGAGCGGCGTCGGCAGATTCTCGACCAGTCCGAGCGCGGCCACCACCGCCCAGACCAGGGCGCCGGCCAGGAGCGCGAGGACATTGAGGGCCAACGGCCGCCGCCGGGTGCGGCGTTCGGCGCGCCGCGGGTCGCGGACCGTGGCGGTCTTCTCCGGAGGGACGGTCACGGCCATGGGTGCCTGCCTGGGTTCACGCGTGCTCCTCGGTGACGGGCTGCGGATAGCGGGAGAGCAAGGGGGATTCGCGGAGGACGAGGGCGATGCCGCCCAGCGCGCTGCCGGCGTCGCCGAGGGTGGCGGGCCGTACCCGCACGCGGTGGCTGACCATCGGCATGACCCGGGTGCGCAGGGCCCGCTCCACGGGCTCGAAGAGGGCCGGGCCCGCCTGGGCGAGTTCGCCGCCGATGACGATGACACCGGGGCCGACCGCGTTGCACACGGCGGCCAGTACGGTGCCGATGTCGGTGCCGGCGCGTTCCAGCACCGTGAGCGCGCGCCCGTCGCCGGACGCGGCGGCTGCCAGGAACGCGGAGATGCCGTCGGCCCGGCCGCCCGCCGAGCGGTAGCGGTGCAGTACGGCGTCGAGGGAGGCGACGGTCTCCAGACAGCCGGTGCCGCCGCACTCGCAGGGCGCCCCCTCGGGGTCGACGGTGATGTGGCCGAACTCGCCCGACATGCCCTGTGTCCCGCGGTGCAGCCGGCCGCCCATCACCAGGCCGCCGCCCACCCCGTGGGAGAGCCGCAGATACAGCACGTCCCCGCTGTCGGCGGCGGCGCCGTACACGGTCTCGGCGAGGGCGGCCAGCCGGGTGTTGTTGTCGAGCAGCACCGGCACGCCGAACCGCTCGCGCAGCAGCGCGGAGAGGCCGTCGGTGCCGCGCCCCCGGGCGGCCGGGTCCGCACCGTCGGCGTCGACGACGGGCCCGACCACGCCGACCCCGATCGCGCTGAGCAGACCGAGCCGCAGCGTGGAGCGCCGGGGGGCGTGGTCGGTGGGCCCGGCGGCCCGGGGCGGGCCGCCGAGGGAGCCCAGGAGACGTTCGGCGATGTCCGCCCGCTGGGGCCAGGTGAGGCCCGGGGCGTGCGCCTCGCTGGCCGAACCGATCACCTCGTGGGCGACGTTGACCGCCGAGACATGGATGGCCCGGCGGGCGAAGTCGATGCCGATCGCCTCCCCGGCGTCCGGGTTGAGGCTGAGCTTCTCCACCGGCCTGCCGCGTCGGCGCACCTCCGCCCGGGGGGTCGAGGTGACGACCGCGCCGCCGTCCACCAGACCGGCGACGATGTCGTACAGCGTGGTCCGGGACAGCCCGCAGTGCGTGGACAACTCGGCCCGGCTGAGCGGTCCGTGCTTGCGGAGGAGGTCGAGGACGGACTGCTCATGGCTCTTGCGCAGCCGCGTCAGCGGACCGTCGTGTGCCTGCATGCCGAACAGCATGGGGAGCCCCCACCTTTTTCGTCAATGAGCCGGAACAAAGGAATTCCCGGCCCCTCGCGACCGGGTGGGTGCCTCTCCACCGGCTCCCCGCAGCGGCGTTGGACCTGTGGAGGTCCGGGAAGAGGCGGCCGGGGACATGATTATTGTTCGCACCATTGACATAAATCTTGTACGGGCCGGAACATGCCTCGCGGAGGACCGGTCAAGATCGCCCCGTCCCGCCGCCCCGTCCCGGCCGCTTCCACCGACCCCGGACCGACCGAACCGAAAGGGTCCCCGTGCGCCCCAACATGCTCTTCCTCATGACCGACCAGCACCGGGTGGACACCCTCGGCGCCTACGGAAACCCGCACGTCCGCACCCCGAACCTGGACCGGCTCGCGGCCGAGGGAACCCGGTTCGACCGCTGCTACACCCCCACCGCGATCTGCACCCCCGCCCGCGCCAGTCTGCTCACCGGCGCCGCGCCGTTCCGTCACAAGCTGCTGGCCAACTACGAGCGCAATGTGGGCTATCTGGAGGACCTCGCCGATGACCAGTTCACCTTCGCCGGACAACTCGGTGCCGAGGGATACCGGCTGGGGCTGATGGGCAAGTGGCACGGGGGAGTGCGGCGGACCGCCGCCGACTACGGCTTCGAGGGCCCCGACCTGGCGGGCTGGCACAACCCGGTGGACCACCCGGACTACCTCGCCTACCTGGCGGAGCACGGGCTGCCGCCGTACCGCATCACCGACCCCGTACGCGGCACCACCCCCAACGGCAGCCCCGGCAACCTCCTCGCCGCCCGGCTGCACCAGCCGGTGGAGGCGACCTTCGAGTACTACCTCGCCACCCGCACCATCGAGATGCTGCGCCGCTGGGTCGCGGACGGGGTCGGAACGAGCCCCGGGGGAGCCGGCGAGGGCGCCGCGACGGGGTCCGGGGCGGGATCAGGGGACGGCGCGGAGCGGCCGTTCTTCCTGGCCACCCACTTCTTCGGCCCCCACCTGCCCTACATCCTCCCCGACGCGTACTACGACCTGTACGACCCCGCCCTCGTCGAACTGCCCGCCTCGGTCGGCGAGACCTTCGAGGCCAAGCCGCCGGTGCAGAGCAACTACAGCAAGCTGTGGGCCTTCGACACGATGCCGCTGGAGGAGAGCCGCAAGCTGATCGCCGTCTACTGGGGGTACGTGACCCTCATCGACGAGCAGATCGGACGGATCCTCGACGCGGTGCGCGAGCTGGGTCTGGAGGAGCACACCGCGGTGTTCTTCACCGCGGACCACGGTGAGTTCACCGGCTCCCACCGGCTGCACGACAAGGGCCCGGCGATGTACGAGGACATCTACCGGATCCCCGGTCTCCTGAAGGTCCCCGGCGGGCCGGGCGGTCAGGTGCGGGACGAGTTCGTCTCCCTCACCGACTGCACCGCCACCATCCTCGACCTCGCCGGGAGCGACACGGCGCCGGCCGTCGACAGCCGCAGCCTGGTGCCCCTGGCCACCGGCGAGCGGCCGGAGTGGGACCAGCACCACCTCGCCGAGTTCCACGGCCACCACTTCCCCTACCCCCAGCGCATGCTGCGCACGCCCCGCCACAAGCTGGTGGTCAACCCCGAGTCGCACAACGAGCTGTACGACCTCACCACCGACCCCGACGAGCTGCACAACCGCTACGACCATCCCGAACTGCGGGACGTACGGGCCGAACTGACCCGCACGCTCTACCGGCTGCTGCGCGAGCGGGGCGACAACTTCTTCCACTGGATGACACCCATGTACGACGTGGAGACCGACTACGACACCACGCTCTCGGCGTTCGAGAACGAACCCGCCGGCGACCCCGCGCCGGAGCGGACGCGGCAGGAGCACGCGTGAGTCCGGCGGACCCGGGGGCGGTGACCGGCTCCTGCTGCGCGCCCGCCCGCCGGCCGGCCGAAGCCGCCGGCCCGGCGAGGGAGACGGCCCCGGCGGTCGCGCCGGGGACGGGCGGCGCGGCCGCCGCGTACCGCACCCCGGTCGAACTGCTCGGCGGTACCTTCCGGATGGGCAGCGAGGACGGCGACGTGAACCCGGGCGACGGGGAAGGCCCGGTGCGCGAGGTCACCGTGGGCCCGTTCGCCCTGGACGCCCACGCCGTGACCAACGCGCGCTTCGACTCCTTCGTCCGGGCGACCGGCCACCGCACCGACGCCGAACACTTCGGCTGGAGCTATGTCTTCGCGGCGTTCCTCCCCGAGCCGCTGCGCGCGGCCTCGCCGCGCCCGGCCGCCACCCCGTGGTGGCGCGGTGTGGAGGGCGCCCGCTGGGACGCTCCCGAGGGGCCCGGCAGTGTGCTGGACGGGCGCTGGGACCATCCGGTCACCCATGTGAGCTGGGCGGACGCCGCCGCCTTCTGCGCCTGGGACGGCGGGCGTCTGCCGACCGAGGCGGAGTGGGAGTACGCGGCGCGCGGCGGCCTCGACCAGGCCCGCTACCCGTGGGGCGACGAACTCACCCCCGGCGGCGCCCACCGCTGCAACATCTGGCAGGGCGAGTTCCCCGGCACCGACACCGCCGAGGACGGGTACGCGGGCACCGCACCGGTGCACGCCTACCCGCCCAACGGTTACGGGCTGTTCAACGTCTCGGGCAACGTCTGGGAGTGGACGGCGGACCTCTGGCACCCGGGGGCGCCGGGGCTGCGGGCGATGCGCGGCGGCTCGTACCTGTGCCACCACTCGTACTGCAACCGCTACCGCGTCGCCGCACGCACCGCCAACACCCCGGACAGCACCACGGGAAACCTCGGCTTCCGCGTGGCCCGGTCCGCTCCCTGACCTCCCCGCGCGGTCAGGCGCCGCTCCCGCGGCCCCCGTCGGCGCGCCGGACGTACAGCCGGTTGCCCTTCGGCCCTGTCCACTCCAGCCGGACCACCCCGGGCACCGCGGCGTCCGCGATCCGCGAAGGGTGGGACCAGTAGCCGAAGTTGGGGTTTCGGAAGAAGGTCCCCCACAGGTCGCCGCCGCTGTCCACGAAGAAGTTGTTGTGCCCGGCGGCGACCCCCGCGGTCCACCGCTTCGAGTACGGCCCCTCGAAGCGGTCCGCGACGGCGACGATCGCGTCGTACTGGTACTGCACCCGTCCTTCGCCGGGCGGGGCGTACGCGTACCGGGGACTCCCGTCGGCATCGATCGAGGTCCGGTCCCACGCGGCGTGCAGCAGGTAGTACTTGCCTCCGTGCTTGAACACGTAGGCGCCTTCGAGATACGGCTCGGGCGTGTACGGGGTCTGCCGGAACCTCGGGAGGTCCGTGGGGGTGACGATGTCCTCCATGTCGCCCCGGAACTTCGCGTACAGGTCGTTGTGGAGCACGAGCCAGGCGTCGTCCCCCTCCGCGTAGAGGCTGCCGTCGATGTGGTGGTACGCGCCCGGCTCGATGAACGAGGGACCCCCGATGAACGGGTCCCCGAACGGCTTGTCGAGATTGCCCTCCACGAGCCGGTACGGGCCCTCCACACCGCCCTCGCTCACCAGCATGAACGAACCGACCTTGCGGGAGTGGTCGCCCATGCACGCCACCATGTACCACGTGCCGCGTACGTGGTGGAGCTCCGGCGCCCATGCCTGGCCGCGCTTGCCGAAGCGGTCGTCGTACCAGTACTCCTGCCACGGCGCGACCACCGTACGGCCGGGCCGGTTCTCGCCGGTGAACTCCGGCGACCACACCTTGCCCTTCTCGGCGCCGGGCCGGATCCGGGTCGTGTCGGCCAGCTTCCACGGCCCCCGCAGGGACCGGGCCGTCCAGACGAAGATGCCGTCGTTCCACGGTCCCGCCGCTTCGAGCCCGGGTACCCGGGTGGTGCCGGTGGCCACGTACAGCGGACGGCCGTCGACGACGAAGCAGTTGACGTAGGTGTCCCGCATCCAGACCTGGCCGCGCGCCTTGTCGCGGGGGCGCAGTTCGAGCGGGAGGACGAAGGAGTTGTCCTCGCGCGGCCACAGGTCCGGCCCCGCGTCCGCGAGACCGTACGGCTCCAGGGCGGGCCGGTTCGACGGGTGGCGCCCGCCCGGCGCGCCCCGCGGGGGCACCGTCCGCGCCGCCCCGGCGTCCGCGGACGCCGCCTGCGCGGCGGCCACCGGGAGGACCGCCGTCACCGCCAGGGAACCGGCGACACCGGCGAGCAAGGCCCTCCGGTCGACATGCGACTCGCTCTCTGAACTGGTCATCAGGTCACGCCCTTCTCGGTCGTCCAGGATGCCGGTGCCCTGCCGGAAAGCCGTCCTGGGGGTGGCATGCGGTCCAGCATGCGAAGGCGCGTCGATTTTCGTCAACAGGTCGGAAAATTAATCCGGATCAGCCCCTTCCCCGGGTTCCGCAGGCCACCGTGTTGATCGCCTCGGCCACCGTGGCCACGTACGGCTGCCGGACCACGCCGTAGTGGGTGGTGTCGAGCGGATGCCAGGAGCGGGGCTCCGGGAGATACGGCCGCCACCGCGTCCACTGCTCCTGCGGCGACCCCAGGGAGGGCATGCCCTCCACCGGGAGCCGCGCCAGCCACAGCCGTGCCGGGGTGGCCGCGAGCCGCCGCACCTCGTGCGCGGCCATGCTGCGCAGATTGGCCCGGCAGCACGCGGCGAGCCGTTCGGCGTAGGCCCGAGCCGGCTCACCGGCCGACGCGCCCCCGCTGTGGCCGAGTTCGGCCGCGAACACCGTGTCGAGCTGGGTCTCGTCGTACGCCTGGAAGCGCGCGCCGGAGTCCGGGGGCGGCGGGTCGAGCAGGTCGAGCGAGGCCACCGCCCGGCCCGCGGCCTCGGCCTCCGCGGCCATCTCCGCGGCCACCCAGCCGCCGAAGGACCAGCCCGCCAGCCGCAGTTGCCACTCCTCGGCGGGGAACCGCGCGAGGAGCGCGGCGTCGTAGTGCCGGGCCCGTTCGGCCAGGGTCCACCCGGCCGCACCCGGCCGGCGCAGCGCCGGGTCGGCGATGAGGCAGACGGTCAGCGCCGGATCGAGCGCCGAGACCAGCGACCGGTACGCCTGGATGTCGCCGCCGACCGGGTGCACCAGACAGAGCACCTCGCGCCCGGTGCCCTCCTGCCAGACCTCCACCTCCACACCGGACGGGTGCGCCCCGGACGCGTGGGCGTCGGAGGAGGCCCCGTCGCGGGGCGCTGTGTCCAGCCGGGCCAGGATCTCGGCGAGCGAGACCCGGTGGCTGAGCCAGGACAGTTCGAGTTCGACCCCGAAGTGCCGTTTGACCTCGCTGATCAGGTCCAGCATGGTCAGCGAGTCGGCGCCCAGGTCGTAGAGCGGGACCTCCGGGTCGAGCCCGTCCACCCCCATCCACTCGCACAGCCGCTCGGTGAGCAGCGCCACCGCGACCTCCGTGGGGGTGGCCGCCGCCTCCGCCGCCGCGGCCGGTGACGCCGCCGCGGGCTCCTCGTAGAACACCAGGGAAGCGTCGAGATCCGTGGTGGAGACGAGGAGTTGCGGCAGCCGCAGCGCCATCGCCCGCCCGAACAGCCGCAGCCCCTCGGCCACGCTCAGACCGACCCCGAGATGCGCCTGATGGCGGGCGTCCGCGCGCGGCGCCCGCAGCGCCATGCCCGCCTCGCGCCACACGTCCCAGTTGACGGTGAGCCGTACCGTGGTCTCCCCGTCGCCGGAGCGGTGGTGCGCGAAGCCGTCGAGCAACGCGTTGGACGCCGCGTAGTCGAACTGGCCGACACCGCCGAGCAGCGCCGACATGGAGGAGCAGTAGACCGCGAGATCCGGCCGGTGGCGCGCGATCAGCAGCTCCGTCAGCAGCGCGCCGCCCACCTTGGCCGCCGTCGCCGCGCGCATCGCGGTGGCGTCGCGCCGGACGATCAGACCGCCCGCCGCCACCCCGGCCGCGTGGATCACACTGTCGAGTCGAGTGGTCCGCCCGTCGATCAGGTCCGCGATCTCCTCCGGCGCCGCCTCGGCCAGATCCGCGCCGATCAGCTCGACCCGGTCGGCCCAGGGCGCCAACTCCGTCGGCAGTACGGGGGTACGGGCCAGGAGCAGGACCCGGCCGCCGGTCCGCTCCAGCAGCCAGCCCGCGACGGCGGCGCCGATCCCGCCCGTACCGCCGAGCACGAGATGGACACCGTCGGCGCCCGCCGGATCTTCCACGCCGCCCACGCCGTCCGTGCCGTCCGAGCCCGCCGACACGGGCAGGGTGACCGGCTCCCACCAGAACCCCTGCCGCAGCGCGAGCTGCCCCGGCAGCGGGGGTACGGCGTCGGTGTCGTCGGCCGCGGCCACCAGCGCGGCCACCCGGGTCGCCCAGCCGTCCGGGTCCGCGCCCGGGAGATCCAGCCACCGCCCGGCCGCCGCCCCCTCCTGCGGTGCCACCGTGGCGGCGCCGGCCAGCAGGTTCGCCTCCGGCCGCCGTACCGGGCCGTCGACCGGCCTCGCCCCGTACGACAGCCACCACGGGCGCAGTCGCGGTGTTCCCGGCGTCTCGGCCACCGCCCGCAGCAGGGCGGCCGGTGTGTCGAGGCAGGCCCAGCGGGCGCGCTCCACCGTGTCGGGGCCGACCGGCCCTTCGAGCCCCAGCGGCAGCGCGTGCAGCCAGTCGACGGTGTCGTGGCCCGCCTCCGCCAGCGCGTCGAGGAGTGCGCGCAGGGACGCGGGATCGGCCGGGTCGACCTCGTACCCCCCGTCGTCCCGCCGCGCGAACCCGTCGGCGGCGACGACCGGTACCACCCGGGCGTGCGCGCCCGCGAGGGCGCGGATCGCCTCCGGCCCCGGCGGACCGTCCGTCGTGACCACCACCAGCGTCCGGGAGGTGCGGGACGCGGTGGTGGCGGCGTGGCGCAGCCGTACCCACTGCGGCTGGCGCAGCCACGCCTCCTCGGGGAGCCGTCGCGGACCCTCCTCGGCCTCCGGGCCGGTCGTCGGAGCGCTGTCGCCGCCCTCCGGGCGGGCGGCGCGTGCGAAGTCGTAGTCGGCCGTCGCGAAGGCGGGCGGCGGGAAGTCCCACGGCGCCTGCGCGGGCCCGGCGGGCCAGTCGACCGGCCGCCCGGCCGTCCACGCCCGTACCAGCTCCTCGGCCGTACGGTCGCTCGCGCGGACCGGGTCACCGGCCGGGGTCACGGCGACCGGGACCGCCGTACGGAGCCACTCCACGGCCTCGGCGGCGTCCCGGCAGACCGCCGCGATCCGCCAGCGACGGGCCGGCCGGCCCGCCTGTACATGGCGCAGCACCGCCCCGTACGACTCCGGGTGCGCCGTCAGATGGTCGGCGATCCGGGCGGCGTCGGTGCGCAGCGCGCTCTCGCTGCTGCTCGACAGCGTCAGACAGGGCGGGGCGGCGGGCAGACCGGCGGACGCACCGGAGTCACTATCTGCGGACACACCGGCGGACATCCCGGAGGACGCACCGGCGGGCGCGGCCGGGCGGAACACACCGTTCCGACCGGACCCTTCGAGGATCACATGGGCGTTGGTGCCACCGATGCCGAAGCTGCTCACCGCCGCCACCCGGTCCCGCCCGGCGGGCCAGGGCCGCGCCTCGGCGGGGATGTGGAACGGGGTCGGATCCGGGCCGATCCGCGGGTTGAGCGCGCGGAAGTCGGAGTGCGGCGGGACGATCCCGTGGTGGACGCTGAGCGTGGCCCGGATCAGCCCGACCACCCCCGCCGCCGCGCCCAGGTGCCCGATCTGGCTCTTGACCGAACTCAGGGCGCACCGCCCGGACTCCGCCACGTCGAACGCCTGGCGCAGGGCGCCGACCTCGACCGGATCGCCCAGCGCGGTGCCGGTGCCGTGCGCCTCGACATAGCCGAGGTCGGCCCCGGTCCGGCCGGCGCGGCGCAGCGCCGCCCGGATCACCTCCCGCTGGCCGCCGAGCGAGGGCGCGCTGTAACTCAGCTTGTCGGAGCCGTCGTTGTTGAGGGCCGAGCCGGTGATCACCGAGTAGACGGTGTCGCCGTCACGCTCGGCCAGGCTCAGCGGTTTGAGGACCACCACCCCGACACCGCTGGCGCCCACGGTGCCGCTCGCGTCGTCGCTGAAGGGGCGGCAGTGACCGTCCGCCGAGAAGATGTGCTGCGGCCGGTAGCGGTAGCCGCCGGTCAGTTCCATGTCGATCAGGACGCCGCCCGCCAGCATCACCTCGGCGTCGCCCTGGCGCAGCAGACCGGCCGCGAGATGGACCGCGACCAGCGAACTGGCGCACGCCGCCTGGGCGGTGAAGGCGGGGCCCGTCAGACCGAGGTGGTAGGCGGCCTTGGTGGCGAGGAAGTCCTTCTCGTGGTGGAGGGCGAGCTGGAAGGTGTCGGGCAGCAGCGCCGGGTCGGCCTCGCGCAGCATGGACTGGAAGTACGTGTTCTCCCCGGCGCCGGCGATCAGCCCCACGCGCAGGGCGGACGGATCGGCGATGCCCGCGTGGGCCAGCGCGTCCGCGCAGCTCATCAGCAGATGGCGCTGCTGGGGGTCCATCAGCCTGGCCTCCTGCCGGCTGAGGGAGAAGTGGTCGGGGTCGAAGGCGAGAGGACCGTCCAGTTGGCTGCGGGCCCCGACGAGACCCTCGGGGGCGTCGAAGTACGCGATCCCGCTGCCGCCCGTCCGCACCATCTCCCAGAACGCGCCGAGACCGGCGGCGCCCGGCAGCCGTACGGCCATGCCGATGACGGCGATCGGCTCGTCGGCCGCGCCGGACCGGTGCGCGCCCTCCCGGCCCGGGTGCGGCTCTGCCCCGGGTGTCCGGCCGTCGAGGAAGCGGGCCAGCGCCCGGAGGGTGACATGTTCGAACAGGTCGGCGACGGTGAGGCGCAGCCCCAGTTCGGTGGTGCAGCGCAGATGGAAGCGCATCAGGCCGAGGCTCGACGCCCCGGCGTCGAAGAAGGTCTGGTCGGGGCCGATGGGCGAACCCGTCGCCGCCTCGAACGCGGCGGCCAGCAGCGCCTCCCGCCCGGGAACACCCTCCGTCCGCGGGGGTACGGTCGCTGCGCCGGCCGGTCCCTCGGCGCCGTTCGGCAGCTCCTCGCCGGGGGCGCGCAGCGCGCCGTCCCGGTCGAGTTTGCCGCTGGGGGTACGCGGCAGGGCCTCCAGCCGCCGGAAGCGGTCGATCCGTACGTACGGTGGCAGCAGCGGCGCGAGATGCGCCCGGAGCGCCCGGACGGTCGGGGTGTCACCGGCCGCCGGTGTCCGGTCGCGGAACTGGAGGCAGGCCACCAGGAGTTCGCCGTCGCGCACCACCACCGCCTGTACGACCTCCGGGTGGCGCAGCAGGGCCGCCTCCACCTCGCCCAGCTCCAGCCGGTGGCCGCTCAGCTTGATCTGCTGGTCGTCCCGTCCCCGGTAGTGCAGCAGGCCCTCCCGGTCGAAGGAGGCGCGGTCGCCGCTGCGGTAGAACAGGCCGAGACCGGGCACCTCCACGAACCGCGCGGTGTTGAGCGCGGGGTCACCGAGATAGCAGCGGTTCGTCATCGTGCCGCCGATCAGCAGATCGCCGGTGCACCCGGGCGGAACGGGCTCGCCCGCCGGGTCCACCACCCGTAGCACCGCGCCCGCGACGGGCCGTCCGACGGCCGGCCGGTCCGGCCACCGCGCCGGGTCCCCGTCCAGGCACAGCGCGCTCACCACATGCGTCTCGGTGGGACCGTAGTGGTTGAAGAGCCGGGCGCCCGGCATCCCCGCGAACCACCGCCGGATCGCGTCGGTGCACACGAGCTGTTCGCCCGCGGTCACCACCTCGCGCAGCCGGGAGGGGTAGCGGCCGAGATGGACGGCGTGCTCGGCGAGGAGCTGCAACGCCACGTACGGCATGAAGACACGCTCCGCGCCGGCCGCCTCCAGCCGGTCCAGGAGCGCCGGCGGATCCTGCCGCCAGGCGGGTTGTACGAGATGGAGGCGGCCCCCGCCGCAGAGGGTCCCGAAGATCTCCTGGAAGGAGACGTCGAAGGAGAGCATGGAGAACTGCTGGGTGACGGCGGGCCCCGCGAGACCGCCGGACTCCGCCTGCCACTGGAGCAGATTGCACAGCGTACGGTCGGAGACCCGCACGCCCTTGGGGACACCGGTGGAGCCCGAGGTGAACAGGGTGTAGAGCGGGCGGGCGCCGTCGTGCGGGGGTACGGGCGGGGCCGGGGCCGTCGACAGGGTGACGGTGTGGAGTGCGAGGCCCCCCGGGTCGACGGCGTCGAACGCGGCTTCCCCGCCGGGCGGGAGCAGGACGCACAGCGGGCGCACCCGTTCCAGGATCTGCCGCAGCAGGGCCGGCGGATAGGACGGATCGAGCGGGACGACGGTCACATTGAGCCGGGCCAGCGCCAGGAGCGCCACCACGTGCTCGACGGACGGGCCGAGATGGAGCGCGACATGGCAGGGCGCGTCGTCCTCCGGCAGCGGGTGCGCGGCGCGCAGTTCGGCCGCGAGCGCCGCCGCGTACCGGTCGAGTCCGGCGTACGTCACCGTGCGGGTGCCGTCGTCGAGCGCGGGCGCGTCGGGCGTTCTGGCGACCTGGCGTGCGAATCCCTCCGCCACCGTGGTCCAGGCCAGGGACGCGGTCGCCCCGCGCCCCGGTTCCGGCAGGGTGCGGCGGTACGGTGCGGCCAGTTCGGCCGGGGTGATCCGCGCCCCCTCGGCGAGCAGATCGACGGCGCGGGTGAACAGGTCGGCCAGCGCGCTGATCCGGGACGCGTCGAAGTGGTCGTCGGCGTACTCCCACAGGCAGTCGAGGCCGTCCGGGCGCTCCACCACGGAGAGGGTCATCGGGCACTTGGCCTCGGCGGGCGCCCCCCACAGGGGCCGGGTGGCGCACCCCGGCAGGGCCAGCGCCCCGAAGTCGGTGTTCTCCAGCACGAACAGGAAGTCGAACGGCGAGCTGCCGACACCACCCGTACGGGGGTCCGCCGTGCTCGCCCGGTCGGCCAGGACATCGGCCAGCGCCACGTCCTGCCGCTCCAGCACCGCCCGCGCACCGGCGCCCAGCCGCGCCACCTGGTCGCGCAGCCCTTCACCGGGCGCCACGGTCAGCGGCAGCAGCACGGTGTTGGCGAACATCCCCACACTGTCCTCGAACTCCCGCACCGGCCGGTTGGCCACGGGGCCGGCCAGCCGCGGCCGGGTCATACCGGTCACCCCGTACAGACCGCAGGCGAAGACGCCGAAAAGCAACTCGAAGCGGGTCAGGCCGAGTTCGGCGCAGAGCCGGTCCACACGGGCGCGGCGCCCGGTGTCGAGCGAGGTGTGCAGGAGACGGCCGGCGGAGAGCGTGTGACCGGTGGCGGGCAGGGACTGCTGTCCGGCCGTCACCGCCGGGCCCGCGTAGTGGTCGCGCAGCGCGCGGCGCTGCTCCCGGTAGGCGGTCCCGGCGAACCGGTCGGCCTGCCAGACCGCGTAGTCGAGCGGAGTGGGTGCCCCGGACTCGGGCCACGGAACGGGCTCGGCCGACGCCGACGCCGACTCCGATGCCGACTCCGACGCCGATGTCAGTGCCGGTGCCGGTGCCGGTGTCAGCGCCGATGTCCGTGTGTCCGTGTCCCGGAGCGCGTCGGCGTAACCCGACGACAGGTCGGCCAGCAGCACGTTGAGGGACCAGCCGTCGACCGCGATGTGGTGCAGGTGCAGCAGCAGCACCCCGCCGCCGTCCCACGGCAGCCAGCAGGCCCGGAACATCCGCGGCTCGGACAGCTCGAAGGGCCGTCCGAAGAACGCGTCGGCGAAGTCCCGCGCGCCCGCCTCGTCGCCGCCCGCGCCGGGTGCGGGTTCGTGCCACGGGTCGTACGGTTCGCCCACCACCTGGCGCAGCCCCTCGGGCGCCGCCTCGAACGCCGTACGGAGCGCCGCGTGCCGCTCGACCAGCCCGCGCAGCGAGCGGCGCAGGGCCACCGCGTCGACCGCGCCGTCCAGCCGGAACGCCTGGCCCACGCTGTAGGCCCGGGAGCCGGGGGAGCGCTGCTGCACGAACCACAGGCGCTGCTGCTCGCTGGTGGCCGGCGCGCTGCGGGCCCCGGACGTACGCACGGGCGCGTCATCGACCGACTCGCCCGCCGCGTCGCCCGTCGCGTCGCCGACCGCCTCGGCGATCTGGGCCAGGCTCGCGTCGAGGACGGCCGACTGGGGCAGTTCGCGGCCCCAGCGCCGCCGTACCTCGAAGCGCAGCCGCAGCGCCTTGAGCGAGTCGCCGCCCAGGGCGATCCAGCGGTCCTCGGGCCGCGGGTCCGGGACGCCGAGGATGCCCGAGGCCAGGTCGAGCACGTCGCGCTGGCGCGCGGTGACCGCGACCTGCTCCCCGCCACCGCCGTCGGGGCGCCAGGGCCGCGCCGCGCCGCGCACCAGCGCCGCCTGGTCGACCTTGCCGTTGGTGGTGAGGGGGAGGGCGTCGACCCGGTGCAGATGGTGCGGGCGCATGTAGGCGGGCAGCTCGGCCGCGAGATGGCGGTCGAACTCCTCGAAGGACAGCTCCCGCCCGAACACCACGTACGCCAGCAGTTCGTTCGGCCCGTGCTCGCCGTCGCGGCGGGTGCACACGTACGCCTGGCGTACGGCGGGGTGTGCCGCGATGCGCCGCTCCACCTCGCCCGGTTCGATCCGGAAGCCGCGGACCTTCACCTGGCGGTCGGCGCGTCCCACGTACTCGACGACCCCGTCGGCGTCCGCGCGCACCAGGTCGCCGGTGCGGTAGTGGCGGGTCAGGCCGCCGTCGTGCCAGGGGAGCCGGACGAAGCGGCGCCCGGTCTCCTCGGGGAGGTTGCGGTACCCGGCGGCCAGTGCCGCGCCGGAGAGCAGGAGTTCGGCCGTCTCGCCGGGCGCGGCCGTGCGCTCGGTACCGGGGACCACGAGCAGGGTGCCGGTCCCGGGCAGCGCCCGTCCGATCGGTATCCGGTCCCCGTCGAAGTCGCGCGGGATGGGATGGCACAGGGCGAACGTGGTCGCCTCCGTCGGCCCGTAGGCGTTGTGGAGCCGGGTCGTGCTCGTCGCGTTGTGCGCGTACCAGCGCCGTATCAGGGACGCGTTGAGCTGCTCGCCGCCGATCAGGACCTGGCCCACCCCGGAGAAGCAGTCGGGCACGGTGTCGGCCACCGCGTTGAAGAGCGCCGTCGTGACGAAGACCGTGTCGATGCGCTCGCGCTTCAGCGCCGCGGCCAGCTCGTGCGGGGTACGGACGGCCTCGTCGCCGAGGATCACACAGCGTCCGCCGGTCAGCAGCGGCACCCACACCTCGAAACTCAGCGCGTCGAAGGCGGGGTTGGCGAGAGCGGCGAAGCGGGCTCCCTCCGCGGTCTTCACGTAACCGGGCATCGCCAGACGCAGGACACCGGCGTCCCGTACCTCGACGCCCTTGGGAACACCCGTCGTTCCCGAGGTGTAGAAGAGGAAGGAGACCGCCGACTCCGTGGACGGCCCCTCAGGAGCGTCCTGTTGCCCGGACCCGGGCGGTTCGGTGGCGAGCAGACCGTCGACCGGCAGCGGCCGTACGGAGCCGGGCAGAGCGCGCACCAGGTCCGGGAGGCCGTCCGCGGCCGCCGCCGGGCCGTGGACCACCGCCACACTCGCCGAGTCGGTCAGGATGTGGCGGCGCCGCTCCGGCGGGCTCTGAAGATCGAGCGGTACCACCCGGGCGCCGGCGCACAGCACACCGAGCATGGCGCAGACCTGCTGCCAGGAGCGGGGCAGCGCGAGGGCCACCGCCTGGCCGGGACGGACCCCGGCGCGGCGCAGCCCCTCGGCCACCGCCTGCCCGGCGGCGGCGAGTTCACGGTAGTCGAGCCGCCGCTCCCCGTCGGACACGGCGACCGCGTCCGGGGTGCGCAGCGCCTGTGCGTACACCGCTCGCGCCAGCGTGCTTGCCTGTCTCATCATGCCTCCAGCGCGACGTCGGCGAGTCCGGTCAGTTCCGCGGTGATCAGCTCGGCCAGCCGGGGCACCTCGTCGCTCTCCAGCATGTCCCAGTGGCCGCACTCCACCGGGTGGGTCGACCACCCCTGTCCGGCCCGGCGGCGCCAGAACTCCCGTACCTCTGAGCCGTCCTCGCCGTCCGCGGTGGCCTGGACGAACACCAGCCGGGCCGCCGTCGGGGGCGGCGGATAGTCCCGGGCGGTCATCCGGTTGTGGTTGTAGATACGGAAGTACCGGTCGATCTGGTCGTCCTCGATGCCCGGGTACATCCCGTTGAACCTGACCAGCTTCTCCCGGAACTCGGCCGCGTCCACCGGACCGACCGCCGTGCGCGCCGCCGTGTCCTCCGTCCCGTGGGTGTCGAGCAGGACCACACTCAGCCGGGTGTGTCCGGCCGCCGCCAGCCGCCGGCCCATCTCGTGGGCGACCAGACCGCCGTACGAGAGCCCGCACAGCACCAGCGACTCACCGGGTCGGGGGTCGACGTGTTTCAGATACTCCTCCGCCATGGCCTCCACGCTCGGCAGCGGCAGCTCGCCCGGGTGCAGACCGGGGGACTGGAGGCCCTGGACCCCGACCTCCGGGGGCAGCGCGGCGGCCAGCGGGAGATAGCAGAACGCGGTGCCGCCGGCCGGGTGGACACAGACCACCCGCCGCTGCCCGTCGCCCGCGCGGAACTCGACGAGGGGGCCGTCCGCACCGCCCGGACCCGGCCGCCCCGACATCCGCTCGCGCAGCCGTTCGGCCAGCGCCTCGACGGTCGGATGCAGCAGGATGTCGCGGATCGGCAGCTCCTCGCCGAACTCCTCCTGGACGGCGTGGGCCACCTTGATGGCGGAGATCGACGTCCCGCCCAGGTCGAAGAAGTTGTCGGTGACGCCGATCCGGGGATGGAGCAGCAGCCGGCTCCAGATCCGGTGCAGCGCCATCTCCACACGGTCGCGCGGGGTCCCCGCGTTGACCTGGGACGGCAGCGCGATCCGGGAGCGCTCCAGCAGCTCCGTACGGTCCAGCTTGCCGCTCCGGTTCAGCGGCAGGTACGGGAGTTCGACGAAGACCGAGGGGATCATGTAGTCGGGCAGCCGCTCCGCGAGCGCCGCCCGCCACGCGTGGGGCGGACGGGGAGCGGCCCCGCCCCGGCCGACGCCCGCCACCAGACGCGGCTCCCCGGGGCCCGTACGGTCGACGAGCACGGCCGCCTCGCGTACCCCGTCCAGTGCCAGCAGGGCCGCCTCCACCTCGCCGGGTTCGATCCGGAAGCCCCGCAGCTTGATCTGGTCGTCCACCCGGCCGACGTAGGCGGCGTTGCCGTCGGGCAGCCAGCGCGCCAGATCGCCCGTACGGTACATCCGCTCCCCGGCCACGAAGGGGTCGGGCACGAACCGTTCCGCCGTCAGGTCCGGGCGGTGCGCGTAGCCCGCCGCCAGGCTCGCCCCGGCGGCCCAGACCTCGCCCGCCACCCCCGGCGGCACCGGCCGCAGCCGCTCGTCCAGCAGATAGAGCCGGGTGCCCGGCAGCGGTCTGCCCATCGGGCAGGGCCGCTCCAGCGGCCGGAAAGCGGTGTACGCCGTGGTGTAGAGCGTCGCCTCGGTCGGCCCGTAGCCGAAGCAGATACGCAGACCGGGCAGGACCTGCCCCATCCGGTACAGCGCCATCTCGGGCAGGGACTCCACCCCCGTCAGCAACTGCCGCAGCGCCAGCCCCGCCAGCCGCTCCCCGGGCGCCTCGTCGATCCACTTCACGTAGGCCGGGGGCAGGAACGCCTGCGTGACCCGGTGCTCCCGCAGCCAGCCCATCAGCGCCCGGGGATCGCCCCGCAACGCGTCGGGGACGAGATGGAGTACGGCGCCGGTGGTGAGCGGCAGGAGGAGTTCGTGCACCGACGCGTCGAACCCGATGCTCGACCAGGCCGAGGTCGCCTCGCCCGGGGTGTCCCCGAACCGGTCCAGCCACTGGTCGAACAGGTTGGTCACCGAGCCGTGCGTCACCACGACGCCCTTGGGGCGGCCCGTCGAGCCCGAGGTGTAGATGACGTACGCCGGATCCGCGGGCCGGACCGCGACCCCGGGGGCGCCGTCGCCCGCGCCCTCCGCCTCGACCCCGGTCAGCGACGCCCAGGACCCCGGCGGCTCGGCCAGGTCGCTGAGCACCAGCGCGGGCCGGGCGTCCTCCACCATGGCGGCCAGCCGGTCGGCGGGCTGGCCGGGGTCGAGCGGCAGATAGGCGGCCCCGGCCTTGAGGATGCCGAGTACCCCCACCACCAGCTCCGCCGACCGCCCGGCGTGCAGACCCACCACCCGGCCGCGGGGGGGGGGGGGGGGGGGCGCCCCCCCGCGCGCGCGCGCGCGAG
>NZ_JBHZDA010000002.1:120899-150311 GCF_042755665.1 Streptomyces sp. NPDC059142 | reverse complement strand
GCCGCCCCCCCCCCCCCCCCGCCGCCCCCCGCCCCGCCCCCCCCCCCCCCGCGCGCCAGCCGGTTGACGCGCCGCTCCAGCTCCGCGTAGTCCAGCCGCACCTCCTCGGCGACCAGGGCGGCGCCGTCGGGGCGGCGGCGTACCTGCGCCTCGAACCGTTCGACCAGCGAGAGCACCGGGCCCGCCGGGCGGTCCTCACCCGTGCTCCACCCGGCCAGCAGCTCCCGCCGCTCCCGGGCGTCCATGAGGGCGAGGTCCGCGATCTCCCGGTCGGGCCGCTCGGCCAACTGCGCCAGCACCCGGGGCAGGTAGCGCGCGTACCGCTCGACCGTCTCGTGGTCGAACAGGGCGCTCGCGTAGTCCAGATCGCCGGTGATCCGGCCGTCCTCCTCCGTCAGCGCCAGCACCAGGTCGAACTTGGCGGGCGCGTGCGGGATGTCCAGCGGCTCCGTCTCGACGCCGGGCAGCTCCAGCAGGCCCCGCAGCGACGGCACCCACGCGAACATCGTCTGGAAGAGCGGCGAGTACGCGGGGCTGCGCGGCGGATTGACCAGCTCCACCACCCGTTCGAACGGCAGGTCGCTGTGGTGCAGGGCGCCGCGGAGCGTGCCGCGCACCCGTTGCAGCAGGTCCCCGCCCGTCGGGGTGCCCGAGAGGTCGATCCGCAGGGCGAGGGTGTTGACGAAGAAGCCCATCAGTCCGCCGACATCGCCGCGACGGCGGTTCGCCGTCGGCGCTCCGACAACGATGTCGGACTGCCGGGTGAGATGCCGGAGCACCACCGACCAGCCGGTCAGCAGCGTCGCGTACAGCGTGACGCCCTGCTGACGCGCGAGGTCCTTCAGCGCCGCGGTGAGCCGCGCGTCGATCTCGACCCGTACCCGGCCGCCCCGGAAGTCCTGCTCGGGAGGGCGCGGCCGGTCGGCCGGCAGCTCCAGCAGCGGCGGGGCGTCGGCCAGCGCCCCGGCCCAGTAGGCGCTCTGGGCGGCGCACTCCCGCGCCGCGCCGGGCTCCTCACCGGCCAGCCACCGCCGCTGCCGGGCCGCGTGGTCGGCGTACCGCGTGGTCAGCGGCGGCAGTACCGAGTCGGCCCGCTCGCCGCGCGCCAACGCGGTGTGGATCAGGCCGAGTTCCCGCAGCATGATGTCCCGGGACGCCCCGTCGAACACGATGTGGTGCACCGTGATGAGCAGGACATGGTGCTCCTCGCCCAGCACCAGCAGCCGCCCGCGGGCCAGCGGGCCCCGGCCCGGCTCGAACGGCGCCGCGCACTCCTCGTACCGCCGGGCGGCGAGCAGCGCCTCCGCGTCGGGACGGCCCGTCAGATCCTCCACCACGAGGCCGAACCCCGTCTCCGGCGGATCGATCCACTGGTACGGCTCGCCGTCCACGGAGACGATCCGGGTGCGCAGCGACTCGTGCCGGGCGGCCAGCGCGTCGAGGGCCCGGCCCAGTACGGTACGGTCGAGCGGCCCCCGCAGGGAGAAGGCCACCGGTTCGTTGTACGCCTCACCACCCCCCTCCCGCTGGGCCAGCACCCACAACCGCTGCTGCGTCGGCGACAGCGGCACCGGCGTCCCCCGCTCCCCGTGCGGCTCGCCGCCGCCGGGGGCCCGGATCGCGCGCCGCCGCGCCGTGGTCGTGGTGTGGGAGGTGTCCGAGGAGCTGCGTATCGCCGACAAGACCAGCCCTTTCCCCTGGGGGATGCTCAGTGGGGGAGTGAGATCGCGCGGGTGGGTGTGACGGGCCCGGCGGACGTCGTCGTCACGCGGGGGAGCGCTGCGCGCCTCCGCGGCGCGGTCGACGCACCGGCGGGTGGTTCCGTGTCCGTGCCCGGGTCAGACAGTGTCAGTGTGCGTGTCAGTGTGCATGGCGGTGTGCATGGCGGTGGTGTGTGCGGGCGGGGTGTGCGTGGCGGTGTGGAGTTAGCTGTCGGTGTCGTACGTACGGGCATGCCGGTACCCGTACCTGTGCTGTACGCGTGCGTGCGTTGCTGCGTGCCGACCGACCGGACGCCGGGCCACCGGCACCTGGTCGGCATCGCTGGCTCGATGATGATTGGACATGATTCTGATCATGTCAATGGTCGTCCTGAGCGCCGCCGTCGGCGGCCGGACGGAGTTGCTGGTGGCAATTGACCACGGGCTCGGCGGCGTTCGGGCGGGCGGAACAGCATCTCGCGGAGGGCGCGTCAGCTCTCCGCCGCGCGGCGCGGCGGCCGTACGGATGCCCCGTCCCGACCCCGTGGTGAGGCCCTCGGGGCCGCCCCGTGGTGCCCGTACGATCCTGGCACCGTGCCCTTCAGGACATCTTGACAAGCGCGCCTTCCCGGTGCACGCCGCGCCCCTCTGGTGTGCTGGGCCCCATGACGCCCACCTCCGCGGCGGGACCGCTGCGCCGGATGACCGCGCGCAGTCGTACCGAGGCGCACCGGACCGCGACCCCGCTGGAACTCTTCTTCGACCTCTGCTTCGTCGTGGCGGTCGCCCAGGCGGGCGCGCAGCTCGTGCACGCCCTCGCGGAGGGACGCCCGGGCGCCGGGGTCGTCGGCTATCTCTTCGTCTTCTGGGGCGTGTGGTGGGCCTGGATGAACTTCACCTGGTTCGCCTCCGCCTACGACTGCGACGACGTCCCGTACCGGATCGCGGTCCTCGTGCAGATCTGCGGGGTGCTCGTCTACGCAGCCGGTGTGCCCCGGGCCTTCGTCGACGACGACTGGACGGTCACCGTCCTCGGCTATCTGGTGATGCGGGTGGCGCTCACCGCGCAGTGGCTCCGGGCGGCCGGGTCGGAACCGGCGGGACCGGCCCGGCGCACCGCCCTGCGGTACGCGGCCGGGGTGGCGCTCTGCCAGGCCGCGTGGGTGACGCTGCTGGCCGCCCCCGAGCCCCTGAAGCACTGGCTGTTCGTGGTCGGGGTCACGGCCGAACTCCTGGTGCCGGTGGTCGCGGAGCGGGACCACCGGACGCCCTGGCACCCCCACCACATCGGGGAACGGTACGGGCTGTTCACCCTGATCGTGCTGGGCGAGACGATGTCGGCCACGACCGTCGCCGTCCAGGAGGCCCTGGACGAGGGCTGGGCTCTCGGCGAACTGCTGCCCCTCGCGGGCGGTGGCGTCCTCATCGTCTTCGCCGCCTGGTGGGTCTACTTCGCGGTGCCCGCGCACGAGCGCCTGACCGGCAACCGGCAGGCGTTCCAGTGGGGTTACGGACATTTCGTGATCTTCGCCTCGGCCGCCGCGATCGGCGCCGGACTGGAGGTGGCCGTGGAACACGCGGTCGGCAAGGCCCGCATCTCCGCACTCGCCGCCGCCTCCGCGGTGACCGTACCGGCCGCCCTCTTCCCGTTCACGGTCTGGCTGCTGCACGCACGCCACTTCAAGACCGGCCCGGCCCAGCAACTCGTCCTGCCGCTCTCGGCGGTGGCGACGGCCGTCTGCACCTTCGCGGGCGCCTGGGCCGTACCCGCCGCCGGCCTGGTGGCGACGGCGACGGTCGCGGCGGGCGTGACCCTCGCGCGGCACCCCTGACCTGCCCGGGGGCGGCAGGCCAGGGGCGTGCGTCGGCGTCTTCCGCTCGACGGCGGTCGCGCCTGAACTCGACCCGGTACTGCACCGTTCCGCCCTCACCGTGGCCTGGTTCCAGCCGGCCGCGGACATACCGTCGGGCGAGGACGCCGATCCCGCGCTCCGGAGCATCCGCTGGGAGGAACTGGCCCAGGACCACGAGCTGTAGCCACCCGCGCCGGGCACGGCCTCCCGCGGACGGCCCGTGGCCCGTGCACGGACGGCATGGTCCGTGCGGGCGGTCGACGCGGCCCGTGGTCAGGGCTGTTCCGTGATGTCGAGGACGACCTCCGACAACGGGCAGCCCACGCAGGTCAGTACATAGCCGTCGGCTTCCTGCCGCGGTGTCAGGCAGTTCGGGCCGCTCAGCGCGACCTCTCCGCCGCGGAGCCGCACCATGCAGTCGCCGCAGTTCCCCACCGTGCAGGAGTACGGCATCGGCAGCCCGGCGGCGAGCCCCGCGTCCAGGAGCGACTGGCCGGGCTCGACCACCACCTCGCCGAGCGTCTGCCCGTCCCGCTCGACGGTCATCCGCTGCGGCACGGCCGTGGCGGGCCCGCTGTCCGCCGCGCCGGCGAAGCGCTCGTGGTGCACCCGCTCGTCCGGGACCCCGAGCCCGGCCAGCACCCCCTGGACGGCGTCCATCAGCGGCTCGGGACCGCAGACGTAGTAGTGGGCGTCCGGGGCCGTGGACAGGCCGGTGACCCACCGGTGTACGCCGTCCGCGCCGAGCCGCCCGTCCCGTCGGGTCAGCACGTGTGTGACCGAGAGCCGGTCGGGGTGGTCCTTCGCCAGCCGGGCCAGCTCCCCGGCGAAGATGATCTCCTCCTCGCCGCGGCTGCTGTAGAGCAGCGCGATCCGGTCGCGGCCCCCGCGCACGGCGAGCCGGGCACGGATCATGCTCATCATGGGCGTCACACCACTGCCCGCCGCGACGAGCACGATCTCCTCCGGCGGCCGTGGCCCCGCGTGGAAGGAGCCCGAAGGACCGCGCACCGCCAGACGGTCGCCCGCCCGCAGCTCTCGGTGCGCATGGGTGGAGAACCGGCCGCCCTCGACCTGCTTGACGGTGACTTCGAGCTGCCGGGACCCGGGCGCCGACGAGGCCGAGTAGGCCCGCCGCACCGTGCGCCCGTCGATGTCGGCGACGAGCGTGAAGAACTGGCCGGGCCGGAAGTCGAACCGTCCCGGCTTCCCGCCCGCGTCCTCCAGTACGAGGGTGACCGCGCTCGGCGTCTCGACGCGTACCTCGGCGACGCGCACCTCACGCAGCGGGTTCTCCGCCACGCCGCCGTCGGCGGGACGCCGGCGGAAGAGGCCGCGGCGCCCGCCGTCCGTACCGGGCGCGACGTCCTCGTACCCCTCCTCGCGCAGCCCGGAGCGGTAGGCACGGTCCATCACCAGCCGCAGCAGCCGGCTCACCCCCGGGACCGCCCCGACGACCTTGAGCAGGAACGCCGGAGGAGCGCCCTCGGCGCCTGACGCGTTGGCGGCCAGATGCTCCCCCGCCATCGCCATCATGTCCGGCGCCGTGGCGCGGTCCAGATGCGTGCCGGGGGACCACAGCCGTGCGCGTGCCACGGCGTCGCTGCCGGTCACCTCGGCGTGTTCGACATCGATCAGCAGCGCCAGGTGCGGGGGAGTCCCGCGCAGCGCCATCGTCTCCAGCAGCGCGGGATCGTCGGTGAGCGCGCCGCGCCCGCGGACCCGCAGGACACCGCTGCGCCCGGGGACGAGCGCGGCGAACGAGAGACGGTCGTCCCGCAGCAGGTTGTGGAGCGTGTCGGCCCGCTTGTTGCCCCGGCGGTCGGGGACGACGAGCGTGCGGCCGTCCAGGATCCTTACCGCCGCCGCCCGGTCCCCTCGGGGACTCGTGTCGCTCCCTCCCGAGGCGTCCCAGGTGGACAGCGCGAGGAACGGCGCCGCGGCCAGGAACTCGGCGACGCCGGGGGCGGACAGGGGCCCGTCGCCCGTCGGCGCGCCGGCCCGCCCCGCGGGCTCGGCCGGTACGGGCGGCTGCTGCCACAGGCGGGACCGCAGGACGGCCTGCGCGCAGTGCACGTACGCCTCCTCGATGTCGACCGTCGTCCGGGCGCCCCGGCGCGCGGCCACCGAGCCGTTGACGCGCAGGAGTTCCCCGACGCCCGGCAGGAGGAAGAAGAACGAGACCGGACCGCACGGATCGCCCGCCTCGGGCAGCGGGAACGAGATCCGCGTGGGCGAGTGGACGCGTACGAACCCCGGAGCGCCGCCGAGGAAGGTCGTTCTGCTGGTGCCGTCGGCGTCCCGGTAGCCGAAGGCGGCGACCGGACTCCGCGCGAGGACGGTCCGGCACCCCTCGTCCAGGGCGCCGATCTGCTTGAGCATGATCATCGGTGCCGGGCGGCCGACGACCGCCTCGATCTCGCCCGCCGTCGTCAGCCGGCGCGGGGTGCGGACGGGGGAGCCGGGGCGCGGCTCGGGCGGGTGCGCCCCGGACAGGTGTGGCTCCGGCAGGTGCGCCTCGGGGATCACGAGAGGGCACCTCCTTCGCATATGGAGGTTTCTCCGCAGGTCATGAGGCTATTCTGAGCAATGGCTCAGTTCTCTGGCTACTCGCTTTTCGCGTCGAAAGGAGGCCCGCCGATGCCGTCGGCCGACCGTCGTCTTCAGCCACGTCGCAAGCCCCGTCAAGTGCGTGCGGAACTCACCCGCGAGCGCATCCTCGCCGCCGCTGCTCACGTTTTCGCCGAGTACGGCTACGCCGCCGGCACCACCAACCGCATCGCCGAACACGCCCGCGTCTCCATCGGCTCGCTCTACCAGTACTTCCCGAACAAGGACGCGCTCCTCGCCGAGTTGATGGTGCGCCACATCGACCGGGGCACCTGGACGGAGGCCGACCGGCTCGACCTGTCCCCCGGGAGCCTGGAACCGCTGGTACGGGCGCTGGTCCGCGACGCGATCGACCACCACCGCGACGATCCCCAACTGCTCCGGATCATGATCGAGGAGACCTCGTTCTCGCAGGATCTGGTCGACGCGATCGACCGGCACGGCAGGAGCCGTGTCGAGCAGGTGCGCGGTCTGCTCGCCCGGCACCCGGACGTCCATGTGCGCGACCTGGGCGCCGCGGCGGAGCTGATCGTGTTCACGGTGGAGGCGAACACGCACAAGCTGATGGCCGACCCGCGGACCCTTCCGGTCGAGACGCTGGAGAACGAACTGGTCGACATGATCACGCGCTATCTGCGCGGGAACGCCGGGGGGAACGACGAGGGGAACGGCGCCTGAGGCGTGCCGGGCGTCGCGCGCCGGGCGCTACTTCGGGACAGCCCTTAGAGGCGCCCCGCCTCCACGATGCGGCGCAGGAAGCGCCGCGTACGGTCCTGGCGCGGGGCGCCGAACACCTCGTCGGGGGTACCGCGTTCCAGCACCACGCCGCCGTCCAGGAAACACACCTGGTCGGCGACCTCGCGGGCGAAACCCATCTCGTGGGTGGCGAGCACCATCGTCATCCCCTCGCCCTTGAGGTCCCGTACCACCGACAGGACCTCGCCCACCAGCTCCGGGTCGAGGGCCGCCGTGATCTCGTCGAGCAGCAGCAGCCGGGGGCGTACCGCGAGGGCGCGGACGATCGCGGCGCGCTGCTGCTGGCCGCCGCTGAGCCGGTCCGGGTACTCCTGCGCCTTGTCCCCGAGGCCGAGCCGGGCCAGCAGTTCGCGGGCGCGGGCCTCCGCCTCCTCGCGGGGCACGCCGAGGACCCGGCGCGGCGCGAGGGTGATGTTGCGCAGGACCGTCATGTGCGGGAAGAGGTTGTACGACTGGAACACGACGCCGATCCGGCGGCGCACCGCGTCCGCGTCGGCGCGCGGGTCGGTGATCTCCGCCCCGTCGAGGAAGATCGCCCCGTCGTCGATCTCCTCCAGCAGGTTCGCGCAGCGCAGCAGGGTCGACTTGCCGGAACCGGAGGCGCCGATCAGCGCGGTCACGGTGTGCGGGGCGACATCCAGGGTGACGTCCCGCAGCACGACCCGGTCCCGGCCGAAGGTCTTGCGTACGGACTCCATGCGCAGCACGGGGGCGGGCTCCTCCCCGCCTCCCGCCGGGTCCGCCGCCGGGCGGGCGGGGGTGGTGTCCTGGGCGTCGGCGGTCATACGGTGCCTCCTTGCGCGCGGCGGCGGTCCATCCGGGCGGTCACCCAGTCCGTGAAGCGGGTCATCGGGATCGTCAGCGCGACGAAGACGAGCCCCGCGACCACGTACGGCGTGTAGTTGAAGTACTTCCCGGTGATGATCTGAGCCGCGTACACGGCGTCCACGGCCCCGGCGATCGAGACGAGGCCGGTGTCCTTCTGGAGGGAGACCAGATCGTTGAGGAGCGGCGGCACCACCCGCCGTACCGCCTGCGGGAGCACCACGTACCGCAGCGTCCTGGAGCTGGAGAGCCCCAGCGAACGGGCCGCCGCCCGCTGCGAGGGGTGGACGGACTCGATGCCCGCGCGGAAGACCTCCGCGACATAGGCGGAGTACGTCAGTACGAGCGCGGCGCCGCCGAGGAGCACCGGATCGGTGGTGACGCCCTGGAGCCGCAGCGCCGGCACCCCGAAGACGACCATCAACAGGCAGATGATCAGGGGCAGTCCGCGGAAGAAGTCGGTGTACGCGGCGGCCAGCGCCCGCACCGGGAAGAAGACCGGGCCGCGCAGCGTCCGGGCGACGGCCAGCAGCAGTCCGAGGGCGAGGACACAGAGGCCGCACACCGCGAGCAGCCGCAGATTCAGCAGCAGCCCGTCGAGGACCTGCGGCAGCGCCATCCGGGCGTACTCGGCGCTGAAGAAGGTCTCCCGGGTGCGCTGCCAGCCCGGCGACCCGGTGATGACCACGAACAGCACGGCGCCCGTGACCAGGGTGGAGAGCGCGGCGACGGCGGTGGCGCGGCGGGCCCGCGCGCGCTTGTACCGCTCGCGGGCGAGCCGCCGCGCCGACGGCGTGTACGCGTCCTGCGCCGCCGGGTGCGGGCCGGCCTCCGGCGGAGGCGGATTCCCGGCGCCCGGCCCGCCGTTCTTCCGCGGCTCCGCCGGGTCCTCGCCGCCGTCCTCGTCGACGCGTACGCTCCCGCCCGTCATGTGAGGACCGGCGCGTCGACGGCGTCGGAGAGCCACCGCTTCTCCAGCGCGGCGAGGGTGCCGTCCGCGCGGAGCGAGTCGACCGCCCGGGTGACGCACGGGGTCAGCGCGCTGCCCTTGTCGAGGGCGAGCCCGAACTGCTCGGTCGCGCCCGAGGAGTCGGCGAACTGTCCGACGACCTTCGCCTCGGGGATCTCGGCGGAGGTGATGTAGAACGCGGTCGGCAGATCGACGACGATCGCGTCGACCTGACCGTTGCGCAGCGCGGACTTGGCGAGGTCGTTCTTCTGGAAGACGGCGGGCCGGCGCTCCGGCCCGATGATCTCCTCGACGGTGTCGAGGCTCGTCGTGCCGACCTGGGCGCCCAGCCTGGCCTTCTTCAGCTCCGCGGCGCTCCTCGCCCCCGCGTACGGGGACGACTTCAGCGCGACGACTGCCTGGCGGACGTCGTAGTAGCCGGAGGAGAAGTCGACGGCCCGTTTGCGTTCGTCGCTGATGGAGATCTGGTTGAGGTCGAAGTCGAAGTTCTTGGCGCCGGGCGCGACGGAGTTGTTGAACGGGACGGTCTGCCAGACGACATCGCCCTTCCCGTAGCCGAGAGCCTTCGCCACGGCGTAGGCGACGGCGGACTCGAAGCCCTTCCCGTTCGCCGGGTCGTCGTCCTGGAACCAGGGCGCGTAGGCGGGTTTGTCCGTGCCGACCGTCAGCTTCCCCTCGGTTCTGGTGTCGAGGCCGCCCGCGACACAGGCGGACCCGCCGGCCGGCGTACCGCCGGCGGACGGCTCCTCCTGCGGGGCGCACCCCGTGGTGGCGGCGACCGTGAGGGCGAGGAGGACGGGGAGAGGACCGCGGGCGGTGAGGCGCATGGCGGGAGAGTGCCACCGTGCGGGGGTATCTGTCGAGATCACAGCATTGCGGCCGGGTGAATTCCGCGCCGGGCGCCGCAAAAGGGTTTGCCGGGCGGTCGGATCGGCTGCGAGGCTCCTCGGGTGACCGCGGCCCGCGTCGAACTGCTGACCCGCCAACTCGACCTGACCTGGTCCCTGTTCGAGCACTGCCTACGGGATCTGGACGACCCCGTCTGTCTCTGGGAGCCCGCGCGGGAGTGCTGGACCGTACGCCCGGACGGCCGGGGGAACTGGGTGGCCGACTGGGAGACGACGGAGCCCGACCCCGCCCCGGCCACCTCGATCGGCTGGCTCACCTGGCACATCGGCTACTGGTGGACGACCACCCTCGCCCACTGCTTCGGTCCGGGCGCGCCCGCGCGCGAGGAGATCATCTGGCCGGGCGGGGCGGGGGCCGCCGGTGAGTGGCTGCGCGGGCTGAAGGACGAGTGGCGTGCGGAGCTGCTCCCGCTCACCGATGCCGCGCTCGACTCCACGGAGCGGACCGCGGGGCTGCCGTGGGGCGAGAGCCTGCCGCTGGTGGACGTGGCGGGCTGGGTCAACTTCGAACTGGCCAAGAACGTCGCGGAGATCGGCCTGACCCAGCGTCTCCACGCGGTGCGCGCCGACTGATCTGTCTACCCGCCCACCTGCCGCTCCACTCGCCTTCCGACCCTCCGACCGGGGGGTGGGGGCGGGGCGCCCCCCCCCGCCCCCCACCCCCGCCATCCCCACCCGCCCCCGGGGGTTCGGGGTGGCGCGCCCTCCGCGCCACCGGAAAGCCTTTTCTTCTGAGCGGCAGATCTTTTGACGGATCATGAGAAAGTTTCACAGATTCGTTCCGAACCTCTGGACAGTCCCCACGCGGCGTCCTAATGTCTCGGCCCACCGGACAAGTGTTTCGTCGCGGTAACACCGCAGCCGCCCGGCGTTCGATCGAACGCCCCTCACCGCACGAGTCTCTCCACGTCTCTCCCCCCACGGCCGGGTCAGCCTCCGTCTGCACCCGTCCCGAGGCGCTGCGCGCCCGCCGTCCCGGCGGACGCACGCTCACGCACTGTGCAGCACCCCCGTCGACGTACGGGGTCACGGCCGCGCGCCCCGCGCGTCCGTCACCGCAGCGGAAGGGAAACGACATGAAGGTACGCACGTTCATCGCCACGGCCTCGCTGGTGGCCTCCGGAGGGCTCGTCGCCATCGCCGGCCCCGCGCAGGCGGCGCTCTACACCACCTGTGTCGGGGACGGCGGAGCCGTCACGGTCAACAACGACCTGGTCGTCCCGGCGGGCAAGTCCTGCACACTGACCGGGACGAAGGTCAAGGGCACGGTGACCGTCGAGGACGGGGCCGACCTCGTCGCCGCGGGAGCCACCTTCAACGGGGCGGTCAACGTGGGCGGGAACGCCTATCTCGACCTCACCGACACCACCGTCAAGGGCGCGCTGACCACCCGCGCCGCCTTCGGCACCCACCTCCAGGACAGCACCGTCAAGGCCGGCATCACCGCCACCGAGGGCTTCGTGTACGCCGTCGACTCCGCACTCGGAGGGACGGTCAGAGCCGAGTCCGGCGAGCTGTACGTGTCGGGCTCCACCCTCAGCGGGGCCCTGACGGGGGACCGGAACCAGTACACCGATGTGTACGACTCCACGGTCAAGGGCGCCCTCACGGTCAGCGGGAACACCCTCGGCGGTGTGCTCTGCGCCAGTGAGGTCCAGGGCAACACCGTGTACAAGGACAACGCGGACGCCCTCCAGCTCGGCGGCGAGGGGCTGCTCGGCTCCTGCCGGGGCGCCACCTACCTCGGCGGCGACCTCGCCGTCACCGGCAACACCGCCAACGCCGTGCTCGACAACACCATCGTCCGGGGCGCGCTCACCGCCACCGGGAACACGCCCGTGCTCAAGGTCGGGGACCTGGCCCGGGTCCGTGGTGGAATCACCGGCGAGACCGCTCCGGCGACCTCGTCCGCCCGCTCCGCCAAGATGGCCGCGCGGGACCGCGGGAACGAACTCGCCGGGAAGGCGGCGGAGCGCGCGGCCGAGGCCAGGGCCGACGCCCACGCGGCGGGCGACTCGCGGCTGAAGTGAGCCCCGGCGGCTCATGACGCCACGCCGGGCGCACCGCCCGGCACCCCGCGGTGCGCGTCGCGCGCTCCGCACCCCTCCCCGCTCCGCACCCCGCCGGTGCGTACCCGCCCCGGCGGCCCCGCCTGCTCCACACCCTCCCCGCACCCGCCTCCCCGCCCGCTCCGTACGCCCCCGCACCCGCCTCCCCGTCCCGCCGCCACCTCCCCGTGACGGACACCCCCCGCCCATCCCTCAGGAGTGACCATGGGCCATTCTTCGCGCAAGTCCTTCGACCGCAGGGACTTCCTGCGGGCCACCGCCGGTACCACCGTGGCGCTCGCCGCCGCCTCCGTCGCCGGGGCCACCACCGCCTCCGCGGCCACCGCCCCGGCCACCGCGGCCACCAGCGGGCTCACCATCCCCAAGGACCGCATCGGCATCCAGCTCTTCAGCATCCGCGACAAGGTCGCCTCCCTCGGCTTCGCCGTCGTCTTCGCGGAGCTGTCCCGGATCGGCTACCGCGAGGTCGAGTTCGCCGGATACACCCAGGACACCGCCATCCTGGGCCGGCAGATCACCGTGCCCGAGATCCGGAAGCTGCTCGACGACAACGGGCTGCGCGCCGTCGGCAGTCATGTCGGCATCGGCAACCTCCGCACGAACCTCCAGGCCGAGCTGGACGCCGCGCAGATCCTCGGCATGCCGCACGTCGGGACCGCCAACGCGCCCTCGAACCTCAACACCGTCGCGGGGTACCGCGCCGCCGCCGACGAGTTCAACGTCTGGGGCGCGGCGGCCACCGCCCGCGGCCTCAAGCTCTACCAGCACAACCACGCGGGCGAGTTCGCCTTCGCCACCGACCAGCCGTCCGTACGGCTCTACGACGTCTTCCTCAAGAACACCGATCCGCGCCATGTCTATCTGGAGCTGGACATCTACTGGGCGTACGTGGGCCAGTACCGCTTCCCGGGGTTCGATCCGGCCGCGTACGTCCGCAACCAGCCCTACCGCTACCCGCTGTTCCACATGAAGGACGGCGACACCAACCCCGCCAACGCCAACGGCTACGACATCGTCGAGTTCGGCGCCGGGGACCTGCCGTACGAGCGGTTCATCCGCGACATCGGCCCGCGCGCCGCCCACATCGGCATCTGGGAGCAGGACACGGCGCCCAACACCCAGCCCAACCCGCCGGGTTCGCTCGGCGCCGCCGCGCGCAGCTTCGCGGCGATCGACCAGCTCCTGCGCTGAGACCCCGCCCGCCGACGACCGAGGAGACGCATCTACCGTGCACCGTTCCCTGAGACGTCTGATGGCAGGGGTCCTGCTCACCGCCCTGCCCGCACTGGGACTGGTGGGGCTCGCCCCCGCCGCCCAGGCCCACGAGAACCATGAACACGCCCTGGACTGGGCCAACTACGAGAAGGTCACGCTCACCAAGGACACCGGCGAGCCGATCGACCTCGCCGTCCTGCCCGACAGCCGGGTGCTGCACACCGCGCGCAACGGCGATCTGCGGCTCACCGACCCCGGCAGCGGGGTGACCAAGGTCGTCAACCACATCGACGTGTACCAGAACTCCGAGATGGGGCTCCAGACCGTCACCCTGGACCCGGACTTCGCCACCAACCAGTGGGTCTACCTCTACTACTCCCCGCCGCTCGACACCCCGGCGGGCTCCGCGCCGCTCCAGCTCCCCGCCGGGCAGACCGACGCGTACTGGAAGCAGTGGGAGGGGTACGACACCCTCACCCGGTTCAAGTGGACCGGCGACAAGCTCGACCTGTCCACCGCCCAGGAGATCATCCGCGTCGACGTCAACCGCGGCCAGTGCTGCCACGTCGCCGGTGACGTCGACTTCGACGCGGACGGCAACCTCTACCTCTCCACCGGCGGGAACACACCGGCGTCCGGACCCAACGTCAACGGGTACACACCGATCAACGACGCCGCCGGCTACAACCCCGGCCTCGACGAGCGCCGCGGCGCGGGCAACACCAACGACCTGCGCGGCAAGATCCTCCGTATCGACGTGCAGGACGATGGGAGTTACACCGTCCCCGACGGCAACCTCTTCGCGCCCGGCACCCCGAAGACCCGACCCGAGATCTTCGTGATGGGGCTGCGCAACCCCTTCCGGATGACGGTGGACCGGGCGACCAACGCCGTGATGTGGGGCGACTACGGCCCCGACGCGGGCACCGCCGACCCGAACCGCGGCCCCATGGGGTACGTCGAGTGGCAGACCACCACCAAGCCCATGAACGGCGGCTGGCCCTACTGCACCGGTGACAACAGCCACCCCTACCGGGACTTCGACTTCGCCACCCTCACCCCGGGAGCGGCCTTCGACTGCGCCGCCCCCGTCAACGACTCACGCTGGAACACCGGCGCGAGCGTCCTGCCGCCGTCCACCCCCGCCACCCTCTGGTACGGGGACAAGGACACCGACCAGCCCTGGCCCGAGCTGACCGCGTTCCGCGGCCCCGGCGGGCCCGGCGGCCAGGCCCCGATGGCGGGACCGGTCTACCACTACGACGCGGACAACCCGGCCCCGGGCAAGTTCCCCGCGTACTGGGACGGCAAGGCGTTCTTCGGGGAGTTCTCCCAGGACTACGTCGCCGCCTTCACCCTCGAAGGCCCCGACGGACCCGTCAGCAAGCTGGAGAACGTCCTGCCCAACAGCGAACGGTCCGCCAACGGCATCCCGCCCTGGGACAACCCGATGGACCTGGAGTTCGGCCCCGACGGCGCGCTCTACGTCCTCGACTACGGCGACGGCTTCTTCCGCCAGAACCCCGACGCCGGCCTCTACCGGATCGACTACGCCGAGGGCAACAAGGCGCCCACCGCCGTGATCAAGGCCGATATCACCTCGGGACAGGCGCCCCTCACGGTCAACTTCAGCGCCACCGGCTCCAGCGACCCGGAGAACGGCGCCCTCACCTACCAGTGGGACCTGGACGGCGACGGCACCTTCGACGCCACCGGACCCACCGCGAGCCGCGTCTACCCGGACAACGGACAGTTCCAGGCCCGCCTGAAGGTCACCGACCCGCAGGGCAAGACCGGACTGACCAGCCGGCAGATCACCGTCGGCAACACCGCGCCCACCGTGAACATCACCTCACCGCCGGACGGCGGCTTCTTCAACTGGGGCGACGCCGTACCGTACGCGATCTCCGTCGACGACCCCGAGGACGGCGCCACACCCGACTGCGCCAAGGCCGCCTGGACCTTCGGTCTCGGACACAACCAGCACGGCCACCCGGTCAACAGCGGCACCGGCTGCTCGGGCGCCGTGGTCACCCCGACCGACGCCGGGCACGGCGACACCGAGAACGTCTTCGGCGTCCTCGGCATCACCTACACCGACAAGGGCGCGAACGGCGTCCCGCCGGCCACCGGGGACGCCCAGGTGATCCTCAACCCGGCGCTCATGCAGGCCGAGCACTACGACCTGGCCGAGGGCGTCACCGTCACCGACGACACCACCGCGTCCGGACAGCGCAAGGTCACCTCCTTCGACGCGGGGGACTGGATCGCGTACGACCCGGTCTCCTTCGCCGGCATCACCGGGGTGAAGACGCGCGCCTCCGGCGCCGGGACGCTGGAGCTGCGCTGGAACGCGGCCGACGCCGCGCCGTTCGCCACCGTCGCCGTACCGGCGGGCGAGGGCTGGCAGACGGTCACCACCGCGCTGCCGGACGCCCCCTCGGGCACCGGGCAGCTCTACGTCACCACCTCCGGCGGTGTCGACCTCGACTCCCTCACCTTCCAGGGCGCGGGCGTCGCCGACAGGACCCCGCCGAAGGTCGCCGCCACCCTCGACCCGCCGCGGCCGAACGGCGCGGGCGGCTGGTACACGAGCAATGTGTCCCTGAGCGTCACCGCCACCGACAACGGCACGGTGAGCAGCCGCCAGTACTCGGTCGACGGCGGTACGACCTGGCTGTCGGCGAACGCCGCCGTCACCCTGTCCACGGAGGGCGCCACCACCGTCCGCTACCGGGCCACCGACAGCGGCGGCAACGTCTCCGAGACCGGCAGCCTGACCGTACGGATCGACCGCACCGCACCCGCGGTCACCGTCACCGGTCTCGACGCCGACGGTGTGTACGGGGACTCCCAGCGCCCGAAGCCCGTGGTCACCACCGCCGACCCCGTCTCGGGCGTGGCCACCACGACCACCACCCTGGACGGCGCCACGATCACCCCGGGGCAGCCGCTCGACCTGTGGCGGCTGCCGCTCGGCGGTCATGAGCTGACGGTGAAGGCAGTGGACCGGGCGGGCAACACCACGACGAAGACGGTGCGCTTCACCACCCGCGCCTCCTTCGACGACCTCGCCGCGCTGCTCCCGCGCCTGACCACCGACAAGCTCGTCACCGACCAGGGCCGGCAGCGGCTGACCGTCCGGCTCGACCAGGCACGCGCCCACGCCGACGCGGGCAGGCTCAGCCAGGCCCGCGCCGTGCTGGACGCCTTCGCCACCGCCGCGGGCGACACCGCGCTGGTGCCGGACGCGGCGGCGGGCGCCGCCCTCGCCCGGGACGCCCGGGCCGTGAAGGGAGGACTGACCGGCTGACGGCCGGACGACCACGGCAGAGCTGCCCCGCCCCGGCGGGGCAGCTCTGTGCGGGTTTCGTCAAGATGTACGCAACTTCTGCCTCGTTGTGGAAAAGTGACGGTCGGAGGAAGTGAGCCTGTGAGCATTCGGTACCGCGTTCTGTCCCTGCTGCGGGACAACGGCCCACTGTCCCGCGCCCAGTTGGCGGGCCGGCTGGAGGTGCCGCGCCCACGGCTCCTCGCCGAGCTGGACCGGATGCTCGCCGCCGGTACGGTCCTGGAGGCGGGCCCGGCCGCCTCGCGCGGCGGCCGCCGCTCCACCCTCGTCCAGCTCGACCCCGGAGTCCGGTTCGCCGCCGTGGACCTGGGCGCCAGCTCGCTCGACATCGAGATCACCGACGGCGAACTCGAACCCGTGGCCTCCTACTCCGAGGCTGCCGACATCCGCTCGGGACCGGTCGCCGTACTGAACCGGATCAGCGAACTCCTCCACAAGATGGCCGCGCAGGGCCACTGCGTCCGGCTCGACGCCATCGGCATCGGCCTGCCGGGGCCGGTCAGCTTCCGGGAGGGTGTCCCCGTCTCCCCGCCGATCATGGTGGGCTGGAACCGTTTCCCCGTACGCGACACCCTCGCCCGTGAACACGGCTGCCCCGTGGTCGTCGACAACGACGTCAACGTGATGGCCCTCGGGGAGCAGCACAGCGGGGTCGCCCGGTCCGTCGAGCATCTGCTCTTCGTCAAGATCGGCAGCGGTATCGGCTCCGGCATGCAGCACCACGGACGGATCTACCGGGGCGCCGAGGGGTGCGCGGGCGACATCGGCCATATCCAGGTCGAGGCGGGCGGCCCCGTCTGCACCTGCGGCAACACCGGCTGCCTGGAGGCGTACTTCGGCGGGGTCGCCCTCGCCAGGGACGCCACCGAGGCCGCCCGCTCCGGCGACTCCCCGGCGCTGGCCGAACGGCTCGCGGCCGGGGGGACGCTGACCGCCGTCGATGTCGCCGAGTGCGCAGTGGGCGGCGACAGCGCCTGCGTCAACCTCATCAGGGCCGGCGGCCACCGGGTCGGACAGGTCCTCGCCACCCTGGTCAGCTTCATGAACCCGTCGATGATCGTGATCGGCGGCGGGCTCTCCGGACTCGGCTATCTCTTACTCGCGGAGATCCGCAGCGTCGTATACCAGCGCTCACTGCCGCTCGCCACCGGCAACCTGCCGATCGTCATGTCCGAACTCGGCCCGCGCGCCGGGGTCGTCGGCGCGGCGCTCCTGGCGAGCGAACTCGCGTACGGCGAGGACGAGGCGGCCTGAGCACGGCGCCGGAGCCCCGAGCCCTCAGCGCTCGGCGGGTACGCCGGGCTCCGTGGACACAGGAGGCTCCACCGGCCCGGCAGGTCCGGCGGGCCCCGTGGGACCGCCGGGGGGTGCCGCCTCCACCGTCTTCGGGCCCTCCGCGGTCGCGTCCCCGGGCTCCTCGCCGTCGAGTACGCGCAGCGCCCGCCCGGTGTCCAGCGCACCCTCCCACCGCGAGACCGCGAAGACCGCGACACAGTTGCCCAGCAGGTTCGTGGCGACACGCATCGAGTCCATGATCCGGTCCACCCCGAGCAGCAGCGCCACCGCGCCCGCCGGGATCACCCCCAGCGCCGAGGCCGTCGCGGAGAGCGCGAGGAACGCCGAACCCGGCACGCCCGCCATGCCCTTGCTGGTCAGCATCAGGACCAGCACCACGGTGACCTGCTGACCGAGGGTCAGATCCACTCCGACGGCCTGCGCGACGAACAGTGTGCCGATCGACAGATAGATCGAGGCGCCGTCGAGATTGAACGAGTACCCGGTGGGCAGGACGAGCCCGACCGCGTCGTCCCGGCACCCGGCGGCCCGCAGCTTCTGCATCATGCGCGGCATGACGGTCTCGCTGGAGGCGGTGCCCAGCGCGAGCAGCAGCTCCTCCCGCGTGTACCGGACGAACTTCCACAGGCTCAGCCCGGTGACCAGCTTGAGCGCGACCGCCAGCAGCACGAGGAAGAGCAGCGCCACCCCGTAGCAGAGCGCGATCAGCTTCCCGTACGTCTTCAGCGCGCCGAGCCCGTACTCGCCCACGAGATGGGCGGTCGCGCCGAAGACGGCCAGCGGGGCCAGCCGCATCACGAAGCCGACGACCGCGAAGACGACCTGCTGCGCCTGCTCGACGGCCGGGAGGATCGCCGGGACCTTCGTCCTCCCCAGGTGCAGCACGGCCGCGCCGACCAGACAGGCCAGTACGAGCACCTGGAGCAGCGAGTTCTCCGCGAACGCGCCGACCGCGCTGTCCGGCAGCGCCTCCAGGACGAACTGGGAGGTCGACGGCAGCTCCCCGCCTCCCGTCCTCCCGTCCACGGCGGCCGGGTCGAGCGAGGCCGGATCGACGTTCATGCCCGTGCCGGGCCCGACGAGGTTGGCGGCGGCCAGACCGATCAGCAGCGCCGCCGTGGTCGCCACCTCGAACCAGATCAGCGCCTTGACGCCGATCCGCCCGAACCCCCTGAGATCGCCCGCCCCGGCTATGCCCACCACGACGACGCAGAAGACGAGCGGCGCGATGACGGCCTTGATCAGCCGGATGAAGCCGTCGCCGAGCGGCTGGACCGCCGTGGCCGCGTCCGGCCAGAGCCGTCCGAGCAGGATGCCCAGCACCAGGGCGCAGGCGACCTGCGTGAACAGCGAGGTGCGCAGGGATCCGGCGGCGCGCCGGACCAGGGACGGGGACGTGCGCGGCACAGTCACTCTCACCAGCTCCACTCGGCTCTCCTCGGAGAGCTTCTGTCGCGTTCTGTCATGCGGAAGATCTTTTCCGATCGCTGCTCACTATGGCCGGGCCCGTATTTCCTGCGGAGGGCCCCGTGTTACGGCCAGGAAAAAGGTGCCGAACCCGCCGTCGGGGGCCGGCCGGTCGGCCGAGGGGGATGGCCGGTCGGCCGGGCGGGCCGGCCGATGGGCCGACGGGAATGGCCGGTCGGCCCGTGGCGATGGCCGGTCGGCCGACGCGCGGACACGGGGCCCGGGCCTAGCGTCGGTGATCACGGGCCGGGCCACCGGCCACCGCACCCGAGGGGGCCTCCCATGACCGAGCCGTCGACACCCGCCACACCCGGTACACCCGCCACACCCGGTACACCCGGTACACCCGCCACACCGGCCGACACCGGCCGCACCACGGAGTTCGAGCACGACGTCGTCGAACTCCTCACGGAGACCGCGCGCGAGGCCACCGCGTGCGAGAGCCGGAGCGCCGGCACCGAACACCTGGTGCACATGCTCGTCATGGGCGAGACGAAGGCGGGTGAGGCGATCGCCCCCGGTATGCGCCAGGCCGGCGGCCTCGGCGGCACCGTCATGGCCCTCACCTCCCCCGACAGTTCGCGCCCCTGGGTGCACGGCGACACGGCCGCCGGCCCCGATCCCCTCCCGGGCCACCCCGGCGACGAGGCGGAGGCCGACGCCGTCTGGCGCGAGGCCGTCTGGCGCGCCGCGCGGAAGAAGGCACGGCGGGGCGCCCCCGAGGAGGGGACCTTCCCGCCCGAGCCGTCCGAGGCGCTGCGCGCCTGTCTCCTGCGCGCACTGCGGCTGGCCCGTCTGGAGGGAACGACGAGCGTCCGGTGCCGCCATGTGGCCCGCGCGATGCTGCAACTCCCCGACAGCCGTGCGCTGGAGGCCATGGCGCTGCAACGCATCGACAGGACCGCCGCCTCCGTCGCCCTGGACGCCCTGGACGCGGGCGCCGCCGCGGATCCCGACTTCCCGGAGCCCCCGAGCGTCCGGGGCATGCGCGGCACGGGCGTGCTGGGCGAGGGCGGCGGGCTCTCCCGCCTCCTCATGTCCTGGATGTTCCGCAGCGGCCCGGAGGGCGACGGACTGCTCAGCTCCGTGTTCCTGGAGGCCGAGCGCCAGACCGTACGGCGCGGACACGGCGTGGTCGAGCCGGTGGATCTGCTGCTGGCCGTCCTGGCGCTGGACCGGGCGCTCGCCGTCACCGGCCGCTCGTTCCCGGAGACGACCGCCGCCGTCAACGAGGCCGCCGCGCTGCTCCGTACGTACGGTGCCCGGCACGCTTCCCTGGCCGAGGCGGCTCGGGCGTGCGTCGCCGACCCGCTTCCCGGCCCCCTGCCCGCCGCCACCGAGGTGCCGCGCTCGCCCGCCGTCGAACGCGTCCGGTCCGTCGCCCAGCTCACGGCGGGCGAGCGCGGCTCGGACACGGTCGGAACCGTGCATGTCCTGGCCGCCCTGCTCGCCGACGACGAGGGGGAGGCCGCGCTGCTGCTGCGCGCGGAAGGCGTCGACGTGGCCGCCCTCAAGGACCGGCTGAGCCCGGACCCCGCCGCATGAGGACGGTGACCCGCCGTGCCCCGGCCGGTCCCGCGGGCGCTACGGTCCCGGGGAGAGGGACGACGAGGAGCGAGGCGAAGGTGTCGGGGACACGGATACGGGACCGGGCCCGCGGCGGCCTGCGCAAGGCACGGAGCGCCGCCCGGCGCGAGGCGGTGGAGTGCGTGGCCGCCCTTCGCGCGGCGCCCCGCCGTACCGTCGTCACCGAGGCGCTGGCCTGCGCCCTGGTCGCCGCGCTCGCGCTGATCCCGCTCACCTTCCTGCCGGAGGAGCTGTCCCAGCAACGGCCGGTCCTCGCCGCCCTGGAAGGGCTGTGGACGGTCGTCCTGGTGCTCGGACGCCACCGGCACCCCGCGCTCGCCGTGGCCGCCACGGCGCCGCTGCTCGTCGGCTCCAGCGTGTGGATCCTGGTGGCGGTGCCCCTGATCGTGCTCTCCGCCACCCGCCGGGTCACCACGCGCCGCGCCTGGCAGGCGGTGGGCGCGGCCGGCGCGCTGGTCGCCGCCCTGGCGGCGGTGGACGTCCTGGTGACCGGCGGCCGGGCGACCGGCGATCCGGCGGCCGAATCCCTGACCGGGCTCCAGGTGCTGGCGGGCGAGGCCGGCTCCCTGGTGCTGCTGATGGCCCTCCCCGCGCTGGCCGGGACCCTGCTCGGGCAGCGGCGGCCGCTCGTCAGCCTGCTGCGGGAACGCAACGCCTATCTGGAGCAGGCCCGTTCCCTGACCGCCGTGGCGGCGCGGATGGAGGAGCGGAACCGGATAGCGGGGGAGATGCACGATCTGCTCGGCCACAAACTGAGCCTGATCTCGGTGCACGCGGGCGCGCTGGAGATGGCCGCGGCCCGCCAGGCGCCGCCGCTGGCCGGGCAGGCCGAACTGCTGCGTACCACCGCCGGTACGGCGATGGAGGAACTGCGCGAGATCCTGGGCGTGCTGCGCCGGCAGGAGCTCCAGGACCCCACCGCGGACCCCGGGAGCCGCCGGGGCAGCCGCGAGGACATCACCGCCCTCGTGGCCGAGTCGGGGCGGACGGGCATGCCCGTCACGCTGGACTGGTCGGGACCCGACACCGCCGACGCCTCCCCGGGGACCCGTCAGGCGCTCCACCGGGTGGTGCGCGAGTCGCTGACCAACGCGCTCAAGCACGCGTCCGGCGCTCCCACCCGGGTGGAGGTCCGCCATGAAGAGGGCCGGATCGCCCTCTCCGTCACCAACGAGCGTCCCCGGGTGGCCCGTCGGCCGCAGCCCGGGAACCGCAGCGGGCTGGTCGGTCTGGACGAGCGGATCGCCCTGCTCGGCGGCTCGTTCGGGGCGGGCCCCGTCGGACCCGGCGGGTTCCGTGTCGAGGCGCTGCTGCCCGCGCACCCCGAACAGTCCGCGCAGCCCGATCCGTTCGCGCCCCGGGAGCCGTCCGCGCGGGTGGCGAACCCCGAGCGCCCCGGGGAGACCGCCGGGGCCTACCCGCCGCTCTCGACCGCCGTGCTGACCTGGCCGCGGGTGCTGGGCGCCGGGTGCGCGGCGGCCTTGGTCATCCTTCCCACCGTGGCGTTCCTCGTCATACTGCTGGTGATTGCGATCGTAAGATGAGCGGGTGATCCGAGTCCTCATCGCCGACGACGAGACCCTGATGCGCGCGGGCATCCGGCTGATCCTGGAGAACGCCCAGGACATCGAGGTGGCCGCCGAGGCCGCCGACGGCCGCGCCGCGGTCACCGCGTGCCGGGGCCAGGACATCGACGTGGCGCTGCTCGACCTCCAGATGCCGGGCACCGACGGCATCACCGCCGCCGAGGAGATCGCCATGGTCTCGCCCAGGACCCGGGTGGTGATGCTGACCGCCTTCGGTGAGGAGCGGAGCGTCACCCGGGCCCTGCGCGTCGGCGTGACCGGCTTCCTGCTCAAGGACACCGGCCCCACCGAACTGATCCGTTCGGTACGGCTCGCCGCGAGCGGCGAACCCGTACTGGCGCCCCGGATCACCCGGCAGCTCCTGGAACGGCACGTACGCTCCGGCCACGGGACCGAGGCCGCCCTGCGCAGGACCGACGGACTGACCGCGGCCGAGCGCGACGTCCTGCGGCTGCTCGGCACGGGCCTGTCGAACGCCGAGATCGCCGACCGGCTCCATCTGAGCGCGAGCACGGTCAAGGCGCACATCAGCCGCATCCTGACCCGCACCGGCTGTGCCAACCGCGTCCAGGCCGCCGTCCTCGCCCATGACGCGGGCCTCCTCGGCGAGGGCTGACGCCCCCTCCGGCGCCCGCCGGGTGTTCAGAACGCGAGGAGCACCTTGCCCGACAGCGACGCGTCGGCGGCGACCCCGAACGCCTCCAGCGCCTCGTCCACCGGGAAGGTGTGGGTGACGACCGGGCCGACGGCCAGCGAGCCGTCCGCGAGCGCCGCGATCACCTCGTCGATCTCGTCGTGGAAGCGGAACGAGCCGACCAGCCGCAGTTCGCGGGTGATGGCGTGCGCGATCGGCACCGGCTGGTCGCCCCTCGGCAGCAGACCCACCATCACCACCGTGCCGCCCCGGGTGGCCCCGGCGAGCGCGGAGGCGAGACCGCGGTGGTTGCCGGAGGACTCGATCACGACATCCGCGTCCACCGCGGCGACGGCCTCGGTGTCGCCGGCGTCGAGCGTGCGGGTCGCCCCCACGGCGGTCGCGATGGAGCGGGGGCCCGGATGGAGGTCGACCGCCACGATCTCCGCGGCGCCGCCGCGCGCGGCCACGGCGACGGCGAGCGCGCCGATGGGGCCGCTGCCGACGACAAGGACCCGTCTGCCGCGGACATCGCCCGCCTGCGACACGGCGTGCCAGGCGACGGCGGCCGGTTCGGCCAGGGCCGCGACACGCAGGTCGAGCCCGGCGGGCAGCGCGCGGAGCATCCCCGCGGGCAGCACGACCTCCCCGGCGAAGGCGCCCTCGGTGTGCGGGAACCGCGCGGCCGAGCCGAGGTAACGCACCCCGGGGGAGAGGTGGGGCCGGTCGGCGGGGAAGCGGACGTCGGTGTGTTCGCGCGTCGCCGGGTGGACCGCGACCGGCGTGCCCGCGGCGGGTCCCGACCCGTCAGGAGCCGCCCGTACGACCGTTCCGACCACCTCGTGCCCGAGGATCATCGGGGCCCGCAGCACGGACTCCCCGACCGCGCCGTGGCGCCAGTAGTGCAGATCGGAGCCGCAGATACCGCCGTAGGCGACGGCGACGACGGCCTCGCCCGGCCCGGGGTCCGGTACCGCGACGCGCTCGACGCGCAGATCGCCCGCCCCGTGGGCGACGACCGCCGTGGTGGTGTGGGGTGCCATGAACGATTCCCTTCTCGGACGATCCTCTTCTCGGACGATCTCCCTCTCGGGCGATCCCCTTCTCAGACGACGACGGTCATCCCGCCGTCGACGAAGACGACCTGGCCGTTGACGTACGCGGACGCGTCCGACGCGAGCCACACGACGGGGCCGACCAGATCGGCCACCGTCCCCCAGCGCCGGGCCGGGGTGCGGCCGAGGATCCACGCGTTGAACGCCTCGTCGTCCACGAGGTTCTGTGTCATCTCGGTGTGGATGTACCCGGGGGCGATGCCGTTGATCTGGAGCCCCTCGCCGGCCCACTCGGCGGTCATGGACCGGGTCAGGTTGCGCAGCGCCCCCTTGGCCGCCGTGTAGGGGCCGATGGTCGGGCGGGCGAGGTCGGTCTGGACCGAGCAGATGTTGACGATCTTGCCCGCGTGGCGCGGCAGCATCCGCCGGGCGACCTGACGGCCCACCACGAAGGCCCCGGTGAGGTCGGTGTCGACCACCCGCCGCCAGTCGTCGAGGCTCACGTCCACGAGGGCCTCGCGGTGCTGGACGCCCGCGTTGTTGACGAGGACGGCGAGCGGACCCACCTCGGCCTCGATCGAGTCGACGGCCCCGGCCACCGCCTCCTCGTCCACGATGTCGAAGGCCCGGGCCGCGATCCGGTCGTCGCCGAACCGCCGGGCGAGCGCCGTGCGCGCCGCGTCGAGCCGGTCCGGATCGAGGCCGTTGAGGACGATCGTGGCCCCGGCGTCCGCGAGCCCTTCGGCGAGGGCGAGTCCGATGCCGCGGCTCGAACCGGTGACCAGGGCGACGCGGCCGGTCAGATCGAAGGGTGAGGTCATAGGGGTTGCTCGTCTTCCTGGTCGGTGGAGCGCTGCCCGGTCGGTGGAGGCTGCCTGGTCAGTAGAACTCGACGGTGTTCACCCGGTTGAGCAGGGCGCGGCCGTCCAGGAGCCGGGTGGCGTTGGCGGCGAAGAGTTCCGCGATGCGCCGGTCCTCCGCCGGGTCGAGCGCCGCGGTGTGCGGGCTCACCAGCACCCGGTCGTGGTCCCAGAGCGGACTGCCGGCCGGCAGCGGCTCGGTCTCGAAGACGTCCAGCGCGGCGAAGCCCACCCGGCCGGAGTCGAGGGCTTCGAGCAGGGCCGCCTCGTCCACGACGCTTCCCCGGCCGACGCTGACGACGGTGGCTCCCGGGCGCAGCGCCGCGAAGAACCGTCCGCCGAGCAGATGCTCGGTCGCCGCGGTGGCGGGGAGCGTGTTCACCACGGCGTCCACCGTCGGCGCCACCTCGGCGATACGGTCGGGACGCACCACGCCGCTCACACCGGGGACGGCGGTGTCCGTTCGGCTCGTGCCGATGACGGTCGCGCCCAGCGCGTGCAGTTTCGCCGCGACGACCCGGCCGATCCCCCCGAGGCCCAGCACGAGCACGGTCTGCTCGCTCATCTGCCGCATCGTCCAGCGCCCGCTCCACTCGTGGTCGCGCTGCTGGCGGCGCAGCCGGGGCAGGTCCTTGGCGCCCGCGAGCACCCCGAGGACGGCGAACTCGGCGAGCGGCCCGCCGTGCACACCGGCCGAGGTGGTGAACCGGACCCGGTCGAGTTCGTCGCCGCTGAGCCCGGCGGCCTTCACCTGGCTCCCGCCGCCCGCGGCCATCGTGTGCACCCAGCGCAGGCGCGGGTTGGCCCGTACCGTACGCGCGAGGGCGGACGGGGACAGATCGGGGATGCCGTACAGGGCGTCCGCCGTGTCGACGGCCGCCTCGAAGGAACGCTGCCGCGCGGGGGTGCGCCGCCAGGACGGATCGCCGGCGAAGTCGGCGGGCCAGCGCATCGGAGGCAGGAGCGCGGGGTCGACGACGAGGTCGACGCGTGGTTCCAGCTCCCGGACGCGGGCGCGGTTCTCCTCGGACAGCGGCGCGGCGACCGCCACCCTGAGCCGGCCCTCCGGCCGGTCGGCGTCCGTGCTCACGCGAGCCTGCTCCTCTCCGCCGCGACCTCGGCGTCCAGCTCGGCCTCACGGGCGACGATCGCCTCGACCGCCGTGAGCGCCTCGGCGGCGCGGTGCGGCGGGATGACGATGACACCGTCCTCGTCGGCGGCGACGAGGTCACCGGGGTGCACCACGACACCGCCGATCGCGACCGCCTCGCCGATCGTGCCCGGTCCGTTCTTGAACGGGCCGGCGGGCGTGAGCCCGCGCGCGAAGACGGGCACGCCCAGCTTCTCGATGATCGCGCCGTCGCGCACATAGCCGTCGACGACCGCCCCGACGGCGCCGAACAGGGCGAACCGCTGGGCGAGGTTGTCGCCGACGACGGCGCGCCCGTCGTAGCCGAAGGCGTTGATGACGAGGATGTCACCGGGGCGGATGTGGTCGAGCGCGGCGATCACGGCCTTGTTGTCGCCCGCGACGGTGAGCACCGGGAGCGCGGTGCCCACGGCCCTGGCGCCGGTCCAGACCGGCGCGATGCCCCCGTCGACGATGTTCAGCCGGTCGAGGGCGTCACCCAGGTTGGCCACGGAGTGCGCGCGGAACCGGTCGAGCACGTCCGGGTCGACGCGGTCCCACGCGGTGTGCACGCGAACGTTGTCCTGGGACATCACTGGCTCCTTCGGATGGTGGGGGAGGTGGCGCGGATACGTGGCCGCCATGGCCGGTGCGGTCTCCCGCGCCCCCGGGCGGCGGGTCCGCGGTCCACGGGGTCCGCGGGGTTGGCGGTCCACGGGGTCCGCGGTCACGACACCGGGCAAAAAATGCGAAAGCTTTCGCGTTTCGTCGGGGACAGTCTGCCTCCATCCCTGTCGCGAGGCAAGGGTCGAAGGGAGGTGTGCCCCTGGCCGCAGTGGTGCTTGGTTGAGGTGACACGGTCGGCGGTCCGGTGGAATTCCCGCGGCGTCGCCGGGAGATCCCCTGGTGGCCGGGGTGGAAATCGGATGGAAGCGCAAGGTTGACGAGGGGGCAACACAAGTCCTTGACCGCTCCCGGAATGCGAATCTATTCTCATTCGCGATTCACGTCGCAACTTGGCTCCGGCGCTCCCCACCGGCCGCGCCCGGAACGCGCCCGAGCCGGTGAACGGTCCCCGAACGGGACCGAAGCCGCACCACTCCGCCGGGACCCCGCCGTCGTCACCGCTCCCGTGCGGACCCACGCGGACCCACGACCGCCGACAGCGACCACGTTCAGCGCACGCTTCTCAGGACACCGCTCCAGGAGTCCGCGACACCGAAGGTGAACGTATGACAACGTCAGATCGGCTCGACACGACGTCAGCCCGGCCCGGGACCACGTCGGATCAGCCCGCCGCGAGCGAGGCCGACGTCGTCACCGCGAACGGCAAGGTCGTCCGCAAAGCCACCGTCGCCGGCGCCGTCGGCTCCTTCGTGGAGTGGTACGACTACGGCATCTACGGCCTGCTCGTCACCTATCTCGCGATCAACATCATGGGCGAGGCCGAGGCCGGAGGTCTCTTCCTCACCAACGTCGGCTTCCTGGTCAGCTTCATCGCCCGCCCCTTCGGCAGTGTCATCTGCGGCTACCTCGGGGACCGGATCGGGCGCAAATCCCTCCTGGCCACCCTGCTGGTGCTCATCTCCGCCGCGACCGCGGGCATCGGTCTCATCCCCTCGTCCGCCGCCATCGGCGTCCTCGCCCCCGTCCTCCTCGTCCTGCTCCGGGTGCTCCAGGGCTTCTCGGCGGGCGGCGAGGTGGCCGGCGCGATGTCCTTCGTCGGCGAGTACGCCCCGGACGCGCGCCGCAATTACATGATGAGCTTCATCGCCGTCGGCTCCTTCGTCGCCCTCATGTTCGGCAGCGCCTTCTCCGCCGTGCTCATCACCACCCTCGGCGACGACGCGATGGCCTCGTGGGCCTGGCGGGTCCCCTTCCTCCTCGCCGTCCCGCTCGGCTACGTCGGCTTCTACATCCGCCGCCAGTTGGAGGAGACCCCGCACTTCACGGCGTTGCGCGCGCGGAACACCGTCGTACGCAACCCGCTCAAGGCCGCGCTGACCTCCCCGCGCCACCTGAAGGCGATCGCGCTCACGATCTTCCTCCCCGCGCTCAACGGCCCCGGCTACTACCTGCTGTTCGTGTACATGCCGACCTACCTGAAGACCTCGCTCGGCGAGCACAACTTCCCGATGCTGCGGGCGCTCATGGTCACCGCGGTCAGCCTGATCGCCATCGTCATCTGTATCCCGCTCATGGCCCGGCTCTCCGACCGTGTCGGCCGCAAGCCCGTGCTCACCTTCTCGGCGGTCGCCACGGCCGTACTCTCGTACCCGATGTTCCTGCTCATCACCACCGGCGAGTTCGGCCTCGCGTGCATCGGCACCACCGTGCTCGCGATCGCGTTCTCCGGCCACGCGGCGGTGGTGCACACCGTGCTCGCCGAACTCTTCCCGACCACCGTGCGCTACTCCGCGTACAGCATCGGGTTCAGCATCTCGACGATCATCTTCGGCGGCAGCGCCCCGCTCCTGATGACCACGCTGATCGAGTCGACCGGATCCAATCTGATCCCGGCGTTCGCCGCCGTCGTCACCGCCCTGATCACCCTCGTCACCCTCGCGTTCCTGCGCGAGACCAAGGGCCGTCCGCTCGCCTCGCACTGACGGCGTCCCACCGGCCCGCGCCCCACCGAACCGCCACCACTCCCGGGAGACACCATGGGAATCAACTCGGTAGCCGTCGTCGCCGACCTCGGCGAGAGCTTCGGCAACTACACGATCGGCGACGACGACGCCCTGTACGGCCTCGTCACCTCGTCGAACATCGCCTGCGGCTTCCACGCCGGCGACCCGCGCGTCATCGACCGCACCGTCGCCGAGTGCGTCGCCCGCGGCATCGAACTCGGCGCCCACCCCGGCTACCCCGACCTCGTCGGCTTCGGCCGCCGGCTCATCGAGGCGTCCGAGGAGGAGATCCGTACGGACGTGCTCTACCAGCTCGGGGCGTTCGACGCCTTCGCGCGCGTCCACGGCGGCACGATCAGCCATGTCGCCCCGCACGGCCGGATGGGCTCGATCGCGCAGACCGACGCCAAGCACGCCCGCGCCATCACCGACGCGATCGCCGCGTACGACTCCGACTACCTCGTCATCTGTCAGCGCGGTCTGCTCGCCGAGGAGTCGCGCAAGCGGGGCCTGAACGTCGGTTACGTCTTCCTCGCGGACCGCGGCTACGGCGACGACGGCATGCCCGTCCCCCGCTCGCACGCACAGGGCCTGGTCCACGACCCCGGACTCATCGGCGAACGGGCCGTCCAGGTCGTCCGGGACTCCACCGTACGCTCGGTGAACGGCAACGTCGTACCGCTCGGCCACGACGCCGATGTGCTGCTGCTGCACGGGGACCACCCCACGGTGCTGGAGAACGGCACCGCGCTGCGCGCCGCACTCGACGCGGCGGGCGTCCGTGTCACGGGGCTCCGGGACGTCCTGGCCGAGAAGGCGGAGGCGGGGGGGGGGGGCGCGCGGGGGGGGGGGGCGCGCCCCCCCCCGCCACCCCCCGTGGGCCCCCGCCGGCTGGACCGGCGAGCGCGAC
>NZ_JBHZDA010000002.1:112403-120889 GCF_042755665.1 Streptomyces sp. NPDC059142 | reverse complement strand
CCCCAAACCGAGGGGGCGGGCATGCTTTTAAGGGGTCAGCGTGACTTCCTGGCCTATAACGGGCACGCGCCCACGCCCCGATTAGGGAGTTGCCCGCGACACCCCATGGACACCGCACCGTTCGCCACCGTCGCGATCACCGTCGAACCCTTCGGGGACTCGGCGGTGATGGTGACCGTCCCCGACGCCGACCCGGCCGTCCGCAGAGCCGCGATCGTCGCCTTCCGCGACCGGTTCCTCGCGGACCGCCCGCACGGCGTGCTCGACGTCGTCTCCGGACTGGAGTCGCTGCTCGTCGAGTTCGACCCGCTGGAGACCGCGCTCCCGCACCTCGCGTACGCGGCCCGGCTCCTGGCCGCGCGGACACCGGCCGGCGCTCCGGTCCGGGCGCGGCCGGTCCGGAGGTTCGCCGTCCCGGTCGTCTTCGACGAGGAGACCGGCCCCGATCTGGCGTCCGTCGCCGAGGAGGTGGGGCTCGCCCCGGCCGAAGTGGTCGAGGCGATCGCGGAGTCCACGTTCACCATCTCCCTGCTGGGGGCGGCGATGGCGCCGATGATGGACGGGCTCCGGGTACCGGGACCGGTACGCCGGCGCGCCGAGCCGCGTACGGATGTCGCGCCCGGGGCCGTCATGATCGCCGGCACCAACGCGATCATCCAGCCGTTCCCCGGCCCGACCGGCTGGCGGGTGGTGGGGCGCACCCCGCACACCATCGTCGACATCTCCCGCCCGGAACCGGTCTCCTTCGGTACCGGCGACCTCGTCCGGTTCGTCCCCGTCACCAGGGACGAGGCGGCGGCGCTGGACGCGGGCTTCCTGCTGCCGGTGGAGGTGCGTCCATGAGGACCGTGGGACTCGGCATCACCGGTACGGGGTGGGTCACGACCTTCCAGGACCTCGGCCGCCGGGACAGCGAGCGCCGCGGTGTGCCCACCGGCGGCGCGGCCGACCAGCACTCGGCGGCCGTCGCCAACGTCCTCGTGGGCAACGCGCGCGGCGCGACGCTGATCGAGAACGTGGGGGGCGAACTGGCGCTCGTGCCCGACCGGGACGTGCTGGCCGCCGTGACCGGCGCCCCCGCCCGGGTGACCGTCGACGGCGTACCGGCGCAGAGCTGGTCGCCGGTGGTGGTACCGGCGGGGCGCGAGATCCGGATCCGCTGCGACCTCGCCCGGGGCACCCGTGTCTATCTCGCCGTGAACGGCGCGCTCGCCGCGGAGACCTTCCTCGGCAGCGCGGCCCCGGACGCGCGGATGGGGTTCGGGCAGACCCTCGCCCCGGGGGCGCGGGTGCTGCTGGAGACCGGGTTCCTGGGGTTCCGGCACGCGGTCTTCGCACCGCCGCTCTTCCGGTTCCCCGTTCCCGCCCTGCGCTGCGCCGAAGGGCCGTGGGAGATCGATGTGGTGGCGAGCGGGGGAAGCCGCGCCATCCCCGGGATCCGCGAGGTGGTCGAGGCGTCGTCCTACGTCGTCACCCCGCGCTCCGACCATGTCGGTCTGCGGCTCGACGGGCCGGTGCTGCACCCGGACACCGACGCCGAGATCGTGTCGCACGGGGTGCCGGTCGGGGCGCTCCAGATCCCGCACGCGGACGAGCTGATCGTCCTGGGCAGATACCGGAGCCTGACGGCCGGATACCCGGTCATCGGCGTCGCCTCACGGGGGTCGCTGCCGCTGCTGGGGCAGGCGGGCCCCGGCCGGGAGCTGCGGTTCCGCTGGGTCGACCGGGAGACCTCGCTCCGTGCCCACGCGGAGCGGGAGGGCGCGGTACGGGCGCTGGAGCGCGCGGTGGCCGGGGCGTTCTGCGCCCTCGGTCTCGGGGAGCCCTTGTCCGGCCATAGGTGAGAAGTTATTCTCATTTGGAATGTGAATCTCAGATCTTTCCGGAGGAGGAACCGGTGACAGGAGGAACGGTGACAACGACCGGCAGGACCGTGCTCATCACCGGGGCCGGCAGCGGAATGGGGCGGGAGACCGCCCGGCTGCTCGCCCGGGACGGCGCCACCGTCGTCCTCGTGGGCCGTCGGCAGCAGGCGCTCGACGAGGTCAGGGACACCATCCGCGCCGAGGGCGGCAACGCCCTCGCGATCGCGGCGGACATCACCCGCACGGAGGACGTGGGGCGTCTCCTCGACCGCGTCCACGCCGAACTCGGCCCGGTCGACGTACTGATCAACAACGCTGGAAGCTCCTCGTCGGTGCTCAACCCGCAGTGGCTGCCGCACGACGAGTGGCGCCAGGTCCTCGACGTGAACCTCACGGCGGTCTTCCAGCTCACCCAGGCCGTCCTCCCCGACCTGCTCGGCCGCGGCGCCGGAACCATCGTCACCGTCTCCTCGCTCGCCGCCGTCAACCCCAACCTGCTGGGCGGGGCGGCGTACGGCGCGGCCAAGGCCGGTGTCCGCAACTTCATGACCTTCCTGCACAACACCTTCCGTAACCAGGGGCTGCGGGCCGTCACCGTACTGCCCGGCGAGGCGGACACGCCCATCCTCGACCACCGGGCCCGGCCGCCGGCCGCCGAGGAGCGCGCCCACATGCTGCGGCCCGAGGACGTGGCGGAGGCCGTCCGCCTCGCGGTCACCCTGCCCCAGCGGGTCGTGCTCCAGGAGATCGTCGTCGCCCCCACGCGCCAGCGCGACACCTCGGCCGACCTGGAGATCAGCCGCTGGGCGGGGGCCCCCGCCGACGCCGCACCCCGAGCCTGACCCTCTCCCGCCTCCAGGAGGAGCGCATGCCGTCCACCACCGCCACCCCGTCGCACGCCTTCGCGCCCGCCGCGGCCGCCGCCCGGATCGCCGCGGCCTCCCGCCGGACGCAGCAGCCGCAGTCCGGCGGCGACCTCGTCTCCCTCGCCATGGGCGAGCCCGACTTCGACACGCCCGAGCAGGTGGTCGAGGCGGCCCACGCCGCCATCCGCGACGGCCGCACCCACTACTCGCCGCTGCTCGGCGAACCGGCGCTGCGCGAGGCGCTCGCGGAGAAGCTGGCGGGCATCGCGGGCGCGCCGGTCTCCGCCGCCGACATCCTGATCACCCAGGGCGGCACCGCCGGGCTCGCCGCCTCCATCCTCGGCCTCGTCGACCCCGGCGACAGGGTGGTCGTACCCGACCCCACGTACTCCCTCTACGCCGACCTGGTGAGCATGGCCGGGGGCGTCGTCGTCCCCGTCCCGCTCGGCCCCGACCTGCACTGGGACCTCGGCAGGCTGGCCGACGCCCTGGTGGGCGCGAAGCTCTTCGTGTTCTGCAACCCCTGCAACCCGACCGGCATCGTGCACGGCCGCGAGGAGCTGGACGCGCTCGCCGGGCTGCTCGCGGGCACCTCCACGGTGGTCCTCTCGGACGAGGCGTACGCCGACCTCGACCACACCGGCCGGCCCTTCACCTCCACGGTCTCGGTCGAGGGCCTGCGCGACCGTACGGTCTACTGCCAGACCTTCTCGAAGAGTTACGCGATGACGGGCTGGCGCGTCGGCCACCTCTGGGGCCCGCCCGCGCTCATCCGGGCGGCCGCGCGCATCCACAACACCTTCAACGGGTCCGTGAACACGGTCGTCCAGGACGCCGCGCTCGTCGCGGTGCGGAGCTGCGACGCCGACGTCGCCCGGATGCGCGCCGCGTACGAACGGCGCGGCGAGCTGATGCGCGCGGAACTGGCCACGATCCCCGGCCTCACCCTCAGCGCGCCGGAGGGGGCGTTCTACCAGTTCCCGCGGTACGACCTCGACCTGCCGTCGACCCAGGTCGTCGCCGAACTGCGGGCGCACGGTGTCGCCGTCCGGCCGGGCAGCGAGTTCGGCGCCCGGGGCGAGGGCCACCTCCGGCTGTCGTACGCTGCCAGCCCGGAGTCCATCACCGAGGGAGTCCGCCGGCTGGCCCGCGGACTCTCGGCCCTCCGGTGAACCGCCGTCCACATGCAACGGGGGAGTCGTCCCATGCGCAGCGACACCGAGCGCAACCGCAGGCACCTCATCAAGGCCGCCGCGCTGCTGTTCGAGAACTCGCCGACGCCGGTCAGTCTGGCCGAGATCGCCAAGCACGCCGAGGTGTCCACCGCGACGGCCTACCGGCACTTCTCCTCCGTGGAGGAGATCCTGCACGCCTTCCGGGCCCAAGTCGGTTCGGAGCTGAGCGAGTTCAGCGCGCGTCAGACCACCCGGGGCATGGTGAGGCTCGAAGAGGTGTCCCGTTACTGGGTGTCGCTGGTCCTCGAACACGGCGGTGCGATGGCGCAGATGCGCTCGCACCGTGGTTACCTCGAACGGCTCCGTGAGGGCACCGGCTATCTCGCCCCCCAGGCCGAGGCCCTGGCGGAACCGCTGCGGCAGACCACCGAGGAGCTGGGGCTCGGTGACCTCGGCGACGAGGCCCTGTTCCTGTGGAACGCCCTCTTCGACCCCCGGGACATCCTGGACCTCATCAAGAGCGGGCGCCCCGAGGAGGAGGCCGCGACCCGGCTGGTCGCCGCGCTGCGCGGCGCGCTGATCGGCTGGTCTGCGGCGGCGCGAGGTGACTGAGCGTCTAAGCTCTGGGCCAAGGCTTCACTTTGGGACGGGACCGGTACCGGTACGCGCGCCCCGGCGTCGCGCCGGCCGCCGTACCTGGGAGGAGCGAAGATGGCACCGCAGAACTCTCCAGATGATCGTTTCAACACCGGGGAGGCGCATTCCGCCCGGGTGTACGACTACATCCTGGGCGGCAAGGACAACTACCAGGTCGACCAGGAGGCCGGCGACTCGATGAGCCGGGAGTGGCCGGCCCTCCCCGTCCACATGCGGGCCAATCGCGAGTTCATGCACCGCGCGGCCCGCTATCTGGCCGAGGAGAAGGGCATCCGGCAGTTCCTGGACATCGGTACGGGTCTGCCCACCCAGCCCAACATGCACGAGGTCGTGCAGAAGGTCGCCCCCGACTCCCGGGTCGTCTACGTCGACAACGACCCGATCGTCCTCGCGCACGCCCGCGCCCTGCTGACCAGCGCTCCCGAGGGCCGTACGGCGTACATCGACGCCGATATGCGGGACCCCGACGCGATCATCGGCTCGCCCCAGTTCCAGGAGCTGCTGGACCTGCGGGAGCCGGTCGGCCTCATGATCATCGGGATTCTCCACTTCATCCTGAAGGACGACGACGACCACGGTCTGGTCCAGCGGCTGCTCGACCCGCTGCCGGCCGGCAGCTATCTGGCGATGACCATCGGCACCGCCGACTTCGCCCCGGTGGAGGTCGGCCATGTCGCCGAGGAGTACGCGAAGCGCGGCATGCCCATGCAGCTCCGTACGCTGGCCGAGGCCACGGCGTTCTTCGACGGCCTGGAGCTGATCGAGCCGGGCGTGACCCAGGTCCACAAGTGGCGTCCCGACGTCGGCCAGGAGGTCATGGACGACCGCGACATCGCGATGTACGGCGCCATCGCCCGCAAGGTGTAACGCCCCGGGAGGTTTGGACCGCTCCGGCCTGGCAATCATTACAGGTCGGGGCGCTGGCCTGGTGGGTCGTGCCCGTGGGCTCCGCAGTAGAGTTCACCGCCGGACGATTGACGACTGGAAGACCTGACAGACCATGAACGTGTCATCGAACCCCCCGATCTATGACCAGCTTCTCCGGGAGCACGGCGACGTCGTCACCGAAGCCCGGGAGGCGGCCCACCAGACCACCCGGCAGGCGGAACACGTGCTGGACTGGAGCGGGCTGCACCGACGGTTCCCCACCGACTCGGCACGCACCGACTGACCGCCGCCCCGGCCGGGCCGCCGGGCCCGGCCGGACGCGTCGCCTCCGGGCCGCCTCACGCCACCGCGCGGGGCGCCCTCCACCGTCCGGCTCCGCCGCTCCGGCGAGCCGCCGCACGGCGGCGTCCCGGTCGGCTCGCCGCCGTGCGCCGCCAAGACGTCGAGACGTCGAGCATCCGGCGCCGGGCCGGGGCCGCGAGCGCCGGGAGCGCTCTCAGTGGCCGCCTGCCGCCGCCATGCCGAGCGTCACCAGCCCCAGGATCACCCACCCGAACCACAGCCAGCCGTTGCTGCCGAGCGCCGCGGTGTACCCCGTGACCACCACCAGCGCGCCGACGGTCACCACACCCATCGTCTTCGTGGATCCGGACATGAGCGTCCTCCTCCGGGCCGGGGCCGTGACGCCCATCGTCGCCCGGGGACCCCGGTTCGCGCTACCGCCCCCGGGCCTGGAGCGAGGCCAGGTAGGCGTTGTACTCCGCCAGCTCCCTGTCGCCGTCACGGTCCGCGGCCCGGTCCGAGCGCTTCGCCTGCCGCTGCTCCGAGTGGTACCACTGGTAGACCAGCGCGACCAGGACCAGGACGGACGGGATCTCGCTGAACGCCCAGGCGATGCCACCGGCCGCGTTCTGGTCGGTGAGGGCGTCGATCCCGAGCGAGGCCGACGGGTTCTCGTACGCCTTGACCATCGGCTCGCTCGCCATCATCAGCGCGATCCCGAAGAACGCGTGGAACGGCATCCCGGCGAAGAGCTCCAGCATCCGCATCACATAGCCCGGCCGGTGCGGCCCCGGGTCGATCCCCATGATCGGCCAGAAGAAGATCAGCCCGACGCCGAGGAAGTGCACCATCATCGCGATGTGCCCCGGCTTCGACCCCATCAGGAAGTCGAAGAGGGGCGTGAAGTAGAGCCCGTACAGGCTCGCGATGAAGAGCGGGATGGTGAACGCCGGGTGCGTGACGATCCGTACGTAGCGGCTGTGCAGCAGCGCCAGCAGCAGCTCGCGCGGGCCCTTCCGGCTCTTCCCGTCAATGCCCCGGCCCGCCACCGGCAGGGCGCGCAGCGCCAGCGTCACCGGGGCGCCGAGCAGCAGCAGGATCGGCGAGACCATGCTGATCACCATGTGCTGCACCATGTGCACGCTGAACATGACCATGCCGTAGTCGTTCAGCCCGGTGCACATCACCAGGGCGATGGTCAGCACGCCGAGCACGAAGGCCACGGCGCGGCCCACGCCCCAGGCGTCACCGCGCCGCCGCAGCCGGACGACACCCCACCCGTACAGGGCGAGCGCGACCAGGCAGCCGGTCAGGAAGAAGAGGTCGGGGGAGTACTCCAGCCCTCGTCCCAGCGTGAACGGCGGCAGATCCATGGTCGTGCCGTGCCCGCTGTGATCCATCCGTGCGCTCCCGGTGCTTCCCGTGACGGCGCCGCGGCGCCCGCCATCCACCGGCGGTGGTTTTCGCGCCGGTTGTCCGGACCAGCCTAGAACCGCCCCCGGCGGCGGTCGCGACCGGGGGCGGCCCCGTCCCCGCCGCGGGCCGGGGGAGGAGCGGGGAGAGGGCTCAGAGCACGCACTCCGCCTCGGCGTAGCGCTCCGGCGGCACCGTCTTGAGCGTCTCCACGGCCTCGCCCAGCGGGACCATCACGATGTCCGTGCCGCGCAGCGCCGTCAGCATCCCGAACTCGGCGCGGTGCGCCGCCTCGACGGCGTGCCAGCCGAACCGGGTCGCCAGCACCCTGTCGTACGCGGTGGGCGTGCCACCGCGCTGGACGTGCCCGAGTATGACCGCCCTGGCCTCCTTGCCCAGGCGCTCCTCCAGCTCGATCGAGAGCTGCCGGGCGACGCCCGCGAACCGCTCGTGGCCGTAGATGTCCTTGCCGCCGGCGTCGAACTCCATCGAGCCCTCGCGCGGCTTCGCGCCCTCGGCGACCACGACGATCGCGAACCGCTTGCCCGCCGAGAACCGCTTGCCGACCACCTCGGTCAGCTCGCCGATGTCGAAGGGGCGCTCGGGCACCACGATGGCGTGCGCGCCCGCCGCCATGCCGGAGTGCAGCGCGATCCAGCCGGTATGCCGGCCCATGACCTCGACGATCAGCACCCGCTGGTGCGACTCCGCCGTCGTCTTCAGCCGGTCGAGCGCCTCGGTGGCGACCCCGACCGCCGTGTCGAAACCGAAGGTCACATCGGTCGAGGCGATGTCGTTGTCGATGGTCTTCGGTACCCCGACGATCGGCAGCCCCGCCTCGGAGAGCAGATGGGCGGCCTTGAGCGTGCCCTCACCGCCGATCGGGATGATCGCGTCGAGCCCCAGATCGGCGACATGGCCCCGCGCCCGCTCTACCCCGTCGCGCAGATGCGCGGGCTGGACCCGGGACGAGCCGAGTATCGTGCCGCCGCGGGCCAGGATGCCGGCCACCGCGTCCAGGTCGAGCTTGCGGTAGTCGCACTCCAGGAGGCCCTTCCAGCCGTCGTGGAAGCCGATCACCTCGTCGCCGTGGTCGACGACGGCACGGTGCACGACGGACCTGATCACGGCGTTGAGGCCGGGACAGTCGCCGCCTGAGGTGAGCACACCAATTCGCATAGCCCGGATTACCTTTGCAACGTGGGGCCGACGGCCGGACACCGTTGTCAGGCCAGGTCCTCGCCAGCCTACCGGCGGGCGCCGGGGAGACCGAAACCCCGCGCCCCCCCGCGGGCACGGCGGGACGGCGGGGGCCGGGCGGGCCCCCGGCGGGCCCGCCC
>NZ_JBHZDA010000002.1:101293-112393 GCF_042755665.1 Streptomyces sp. NPDC059142 | reverse complement strand
GGCGCCGTACCCCTCGGCGGCGCCCCGCGCCGCGCCCCCCCCGCGGGGGGCCGGGGGGACACCCACCCCCGCGGCCCGCGTGGTGCCCTGGGGCCGGCGGGGTTCCGGTGCGGGCGCCGGGCGGGCCGGCGCGTCCGTCAGGCGGGCTGGGTCGCCGCTGAGACCCGCTCGGCGCGCAGCGCCTCGTACCACCGGTCGTCCGTCGGCGGCAGCGCGTTCACATCGAGGGCCAGCTTCAGCAGCAGGTCCGCGATCTGCGGGTTGCGCGCCATCACCGGGCCGTGCATGTACGTACCGAAGACGGTGTCGTTGTACGCGCCCTCCGTACCGTCGCCCGTACCGTTGCCCCGGCCGAGCTGGACCCGCGCGAACGGCCGGGCCGCCGGACCGAGATGGGTGATGCCCTGGTGGTTCTCGAAGCCGGTGAGCTGCGGCAGGTTCAGCCGCGGGTCGATGTCCGCCAGGACGTCGCCGACGCACCGCTCGCCCTCGCCGCGGGTGGAGACCACGTCGAGCAGGCCGAGACCGGCCTCGCGCTCGCCCAGGTCGTTGACGAACTCGTGGCCGAGGATCTGGTAGCCGGCACAGACCGAGAAGACGATGGCGCCGTTGGAGACGGCCCGGCTGAGCCCGCCGTCGCGGCGCAGCCGCTCCGCCGCCAGCCGCTGGGGCCGGTCCTCGCCGCCGCCGATCAGATAGATGTCGCCGGAGGTCGGCACCGGCTGGTCGCTGCGGACGTCCACCCGTGTGACACCGAGGCCGCGCTGGCGCGCCCTGCGCTCCACCACGAGAGCGTTGCCCTGGTCACCGTAGGTGCTCAGCAGGTCCGGGTAGATCCACACCAGCCGCAGGTTGTTGTCGCTCATTCTGGCTCGTCCTTCCGGGTTCCGGGGGGTCATGTATCCCGACATGGCTTCAGTTGCCCACCCGTCTGCGCAGATCCTGGAACGACGTGTAATTGGCGATCGCCTCGATACGGCCGGGCGGTGCCATCCGCACGGCCTCGTCGGGCGTCTCGCAGACCCGGAAGTCCAGGCCCGCGACCTCCAGACGTACGGCGAGGTCCAGCTTGCGGTCGCCGATCACGAAGATCGGGTGCCCCGCGAGCCGGGTGTAGTCCACGTCCCACAGCCACGAGGTGTCCGTGCCGTCGGCGCCCCGGGCGTTGACGGCGAGGATGACCGGGGTGGGCGGCGGGTCGATGAGCGAGAACGTCTCCAGCCAGCCCGCCGGGTTCTTGGCGAGCAGCAGCCGCAGGTCACGGCCGAGGAAGGAGACCACGTCGTACCGGCCGGCGACGGCCTGCACCTGGTACATCCGCTCCAGGGCCACCTGCGGCGGCACCCCGAAGGTCGCCGCGACGGCGGCGGACGTCGCCGCGTTCGCCTTGTTGGCGCGCCCCGGGAGCTGGAGGTGGATCGGCCAGGCGGAGCCGTGCGGATCCAGTACGTGGTCGCCGTGGAGCGCCCAGGTCGGCGGCGGCCTGCGGAAGCCGCACTCGCCGCAGAACCAGTCGTCGCCGGGGCGCTGCATCACACCGCCGCAGGAGGGGCACGACCAGGCGTCGTCCTTCCACTCCTGGCCGGCCGCCACCCAGACCACGTTGGGCGAGGAGGAGGCGGCCCAGACGATCAGCGGGTCGTCCGCGTTGGCGATGACGACCGCCTTCGTGCCGGCCAGCCCCTCCCGCCACTTCTCGGCGAGCATCCGGGTCTCCGCGGCGCGGTCGAGCTGGTCGCGCGAGAGGTTGAGCAGCGCGATCGCCTTGGGCGTGGTGTCCCTGGCGACCCCGGCGAGATACTTCTCGTCGACCTCGATCACGCCGAACCGGGCGTCCGAGCCGCCTGCGAGGGCCGAGGTGATGCCGGCCGGCATGTTGGCGCCGAGGGCGTTCGACACCACGGGCCCCGCGGCCCGCAGCGCCTCGGCGATCAACCTGGTCGTCGTGGTCTTCCCGTTCGTCGCCGACACGAGGATCACGTCGAGATGCTGGGCCAGCCTGCCCAGCAGATCCGGGTCGAGCCGGAGCGCCACCTTCCCGCCGATCACCGATCCGCTGCCGCGCCCTGCGGCGCGCGACACCGCCGCCGCGGCTTTGCCCGCCGTCACGGCCAGCTTGGCCCGCGGCGTCAGCGGGTCCGTGTTGCCTGACATCGCCTTGATCCTCCTTGCGTCGGTCCGTGGGCCAGCCTATCGAGATCCGGCCAGGGCCCCGAACCGCGGCACCGGGCAGAGGGCGGGGTTCACCGTGGACCGTACCCTGACCGTCATGCGAAACCGTCCGATCCCCGGCAGTACCGGGCGAGTACGAGCCATGAGATTGCTCGGAGATCCCGCCCTCCACGCGCCCTGCGCACCCGTCACCGACTTCGGTCCCGCCCTCGGCGCGCTGATCGAGGATCTTTTCGCGACCATGTACGCCGCTCGGGGTGTCGGGCTGGCGGCGAACCAGATCGGCGTCTCCCAGCGGGTGTTCGTGTACGACTGTCCCGACGACGAGGACGTCCGCCATCTCGGACATCTCGTCAACCCCCGGCTGGTCCTCGCGGACGACCTGGTGCTGCGCGGACCCGAGGGCTGTCTGTCCCTGCCGGGCATCGAGGCGGGCACGGAGCGGTACGACCACGCCGTGGTGGAGGGCTTCACCCGGGACGGCGCACCGGTCACGGTGGAGGGCCGGGGTTTCTTCGCCCGCTGTCTCCAGCACGAGTGCGACCACCTGGAGGGCACCCTCTACTCCGACCGGCTCACGGGCTGGCGGCGCTCCAGGACCCTGCGGGCGGCGCGCCGGGCGCCGTGGGCGACGGGCAGCGCGCCCGCTCCGTAGCCCCTGGGATCCCGGTACTTCTCCGCGGGCCGTCCCGGGTTCAGAAGCCGGGGCCGCCCGCGCGGTCGTCGACCGCGGCCAGCCTGCCCCACAGGAGGTCCGCCAGGCTGCCCACCAACTGGGCGCGCGAGCAGGGGCGTTCCCCGAGCCACCAGTCGCCCGCGCCGTGCATCATGCCGACGATGCCATGGCCCCAGACGCGGGCGAGCTGTTCGCTGCCGGGGCCGAGGTCGACGCGTTCCTCTATGACCTTGGCCAGTTCCTCGCCGAGCCGGCGCAGCAGCGGCGCCGAGTGGCGGCCGACGTCGAAGCCCTGTTCCGGGAGCGGGGTGTCCTCGGCCGGGTGCATCAGGAAGCGGTAGACCTGGGGCCTCGCCTCGATCGCGGCGAGATACGTGTCCAGCGTGGCCTCCACGCGCTCGCGCCGCCCGGCGGGCGCGTCCAGCGCGGTCCGCAACGCGTCGAGCAGGGCGTCCGTGTGGCGCTTGGCCAGGGCCCGGTAGAGCCCGCCCTTGTCGCCGAAGTGGCGGTAGAGGATCGGTTTGGTGATGCCGGCCTCCGCGGCGATGGCGTTCATGGAGGCTCCCGGGCCGTCCCTGAGCACCACCCGGTCGGCCGCCTCCAGGAGCTGTCGGCGCCGTTGCCGGGCCGAGCGCTGCTGCTCGGCCTGCTGTGTGCTCTCCATCAGGTGTGTCTCCCCGCCCGTGCGATTGCGTGACGCACCGGAAACGTAACACCCTGTCCGCCGTCGATGCTGATCAGAAGGTGGCCGGTTGACATCCCCTACTTATGAGTAACAGACTGGTGTTACCGCAAGTAACAAAAGTGAGCGACACCGTGGTTCACGCGGTGCTGGAGGGGAACATGACCGAGTTCACGCTCGATCTCAACGACGACCAGAAGCAGGTTCGCGACTGGCTGCACGGCTTCGCCGCCGATGTCATCCGTCCCGCCGCCGCCGAGTGGGACGAGCGTGAGGAGACTCCCTGGCCGGTCATCCAGGAAGCCGCCAAACTCGGCATCTACTCCCTGGACTTCTACGCCCAGCAGTTCTTCGACCCCACGGGGCTGGGCATTCCGATGGTGATGGAGGAGCTGTTCTGGGGCGACGCGGGCATCGCGCTCTCCATCGTCGGTACGGGCCTGGCGGCCGTCGGCGTCCTCGCCAACGGTACCGAGGAACAGGTCGGCACGTGGATCCCGCAGATGTACGGGGACCCCGACGACGTGAAGGTCGCCGCCTTCTGCTCCTCCGAGCCCGACGCGGGCTCCGACGTCGGCGCCATGCGCACCCGCGCGGTCTACGACGAGGCCAAGGACGAGTGGGTCCTCGACGGCACCAAGACCTGGGCCACCAACGGCGGCATCGCCAACGTCCATGTGGTGGTCGCCGTCGTCGACGCCGGACTCGGCACGAAGGGCCACGCCTCCTTCATCGTCCCGCCGGGCACCCCCGGACTCTCCCAGGGCCAGAAGTTCAAGAAGCACGGCATCCGCGCCTCCCACACCGCCGAGGTCGTCCTGGAGGGCGTACGGGTCCCCGGCCACTGCCTGCTCGGCGGAAAGGAGAAGCTGGACGAACGCCTCGCACGCGCCCGTGAGCGGGCCAGGGCCGCCGAGAGCGCCGGCGGCGGCAAGGGCGACAGGGAACGGGTGAAGAACGCGGCCATGGCGACCTTCGAGGCGTCCCGCCCGGCCGTCGGCGCGATGGCGGTGGGCACGGCCCGCGCCGCGTACGAGGTCGCCCTCGACTACGCGAAGACGCGCAGCCAGTTCGGCCGTCCGATCATCGACAACCAGGGCATCGCCTTCCAACTGGCCGACATGCGCACCCGTATCGACGCCTCCCGGCTGCTGGTCTGGCGGGCCTCCTGGATGGCGACCACGGGCAAGCCCTTCACCTCCGCCGAGGGCTCGATGTCCAAGCTGTACGCGAGCGAGACGGCCAAGCAGGTCACGGCGCAGGCCGTCCAGATACTCGGCGGCAACGGCTTCACCCGGGAGTACCCGGTGGAGCGGATGCACAGGGACGCGGCGATCTACACGATCTTCGAAGGTACGAGCGAGATCCAGCGCCTGGTCATCGCCCGCACCCTGTCGGGCATGCCCATCCGCTAGGACTTTTCGTCCGGATCCGGCCGTACGGCGCCGGGCCCTCGTGTGCGGTCGAGGACCCGGCCGACGGGGTGTCAGGCGGGGAGCTGGGCCTCGATGGCCGCGACGACCTCGGGGGCCTCCGGCTCCGTGCGCGGCCGGATCCGGGCGACGACCTCGCCCTTCGGGGAGATCAGGAACTTCTCGAAGTTCCACTGGACGTCCCCGGCCTCGCCCGCCGCGTCGGCCGTCTTCGTCAGCTCCGTGTACAGCGCGTGCCGGGTGTCGCCGTTCACGTCCGTCTTCGCGAGCAGCGGGAAGCTGACGCCGTACGTCGTCGAGCAGAACGTCCGGATCTCTTCCGCGCTGCCGGGCTCCTGCCCCATGAACTGGTTGCAGGGCACGCCGAGAACGGTGAAGCCGCGCTCCCCGTAACTCTGCTGAAGCCGCTCCAGACCGGCGTACTGCGGGGTGAGGCCGCACTTGGAGGCCACGTTCACCAGCAGGACGGCCTTGCCCTCGTAGGCGGCCAGGGAGGTCGGCTCGCCGGTCAGGGTGGTCAGGGGGATGTCGTACAGCGTCATCTGGATCTCCTCGGTCGACGGCGGTCTGCCCTCATTGTGGACCCGCGGCCGAGGCGTCCGGCGGCCGGGCTGGTAGAGGTGGTCCGTGGACGAAACACCGCTCGAACCCCCGCCGCCCGCCGACGACGGCCGGCTCCCCGGCTCGGTCCCCGACGCGTCGGGCCCCCGGCCCGTCCGGTGCCGTATGTGCGGCAGACCGCTCACCGGCACGGCCTCGCGCCGCACCGGGCTCGGCCCCGCCTGCGACGCCAAACTCCACCCGCCCGCACCGGACATCAGGGCCCGGCGCCGGGAGGCCGAACAGGATCCGCTGCCCGGAGTCTGACCGGCGACGGCCCCCGGCGGCTCCCGGCGAAGCCCCCCCGGCAGCCCCGGCGCCCCCCCCGGCGGCGGCCCGGCGCCCGCGCCCCCGGTCACCCGACGGCGGGGACCTCGATGATCTCGCCCTTCTCGTCCACGGAGTGGGTCCGCCAGTAGACGTCCCACTTGTCGTCGACCTGCTTCGGCACCTTGCCCTCCGGGTAGCGGACGTACCCCTTCGGCGGGTCCTCGTCCTTGGGGACGCAGGCGCTGCCGGTGCTGCCCACGGTCATGACCGGGTACTCGCCGCCGCCGCAGATCGCGTCCTGCATCGAACAACCGGTCAGCGCCGCGACCGCCGCGCAGGCCAGGACGAGACCCGCGACCGAACGCCTCGGGCGCCGTCCGGGCGACGAGGTACGGAATCGGCTGGTGGTACGCATGGTGGGCTCCCTCTGTGTGGGTCGATGCGGCCATCCTGCGGGACGGCGCGCGGCTCGGCGTGAGTACTCGTACTCACCCGGCGGCGGCCCTGTCACCCAGACGCGCGGTACGGGCCGCGACCGGTGTTCCGGGCCGGACATCTGAATTTTCGTCAGCGCTGCAAATTCCCGGCACTTCTTGCAGATCGCTTACGTTTGCCTGCTGGTGGCCCCGAAACGACGACGAGTGCTCCCGTACAAGGGGTGCGAGCCACAACTCGGCGGGCAGGTCCGGGTATTCGGTTCGGTCCGGGCGGTGGACGACATGGTAATTCTCTGCAACTCTCTCACCGCAAAACGCAAATACTCCGTTCGTCAGTGCAGAAACGCATGCCTTGCAGACGTGCTGCCAGAGCCGCGCCCTCGCCGCCCTCCGCGCCGAGGCCGAAGATCGGGGATCCATGAGATCGCTACGCCGGAGATGGCGAGTCCTCGCCGCCACCCTTGCCAGCAGCCTGTTGATGGCCGGCTGGCCGACCCTCACCGCCGCGGCCGCCGACGGCCCCCGGGCCAAGGGCCCCGACATCGCCGCGGGCCGCACCGCGACGGCGAGCGCGACCGCCGCGGGCAGAGCCGCCCGCAGCGTCACGGACGGGGACCCGTCGACGTACTGGGAAGGCCGCGGGAAGAAGTTCCCCCAGTGGGTCCAGTCCGACCTGGGCGCCACGCGGCGCGTCGACCAGGTGGTGCTGCGGCTGCCCACCGGATGGACGGCCAGGAAGCAGACCCTCTCCCTCCAGGGCAGCGCCAACGGCGCCGGCTTCTCGACGCTGAAGACCTCGGCCACCTACGCCTTCAGCCCCGGGACGGGCAACAGGGTGACGGTCGCCTTCCCGGCCACCAGGGCCCGCTTCGTCCGGGCCGAGTTCACCGCGAACACGGCGGGGAAGCGGGCCCAGCTCGCCGAGCTGGAGGTGCGCGCGGCGGCCGCCGCCTCGGTCAACCTCGCCCTCGGCAGAACGCTGACCGCGAGCAGCTTCACCGAGGTCTACGGGCCCGGCAACGCGAACGACGGCAACCGGGCGACCTACTGGGAGAGCCGGAACAACGACTTCCCGCAGTGGATCCAGGCCGATCTCGGCTCCTCGGTCCGGGTCGACCAGGTGGTGCTGCGGCTGCCCGACGGCTGGGGCGCCAGGAACCAGACCCTGAAGATCCAGGGCTCCACCGACAACAACTCCTTCACCGATCTGACGGCGTCCAAGGCGTACGCGTTCAACGCGGCGGGCGGCCAGTCGGTGACGATCCCCTTCGACACCACCACCACACGTCACCTCCGGGTGCTGATCACCGCCAACACCGCCCAGCCCGGCGGACAACTCTCCGAGCTGGAGATCTACGGACCCGAGACCGGGGACACCGAGGCGCCCACCGCGCCGGGCGGACTCTCCTACACCGAACCCACCACCGGCCGGATCGTGCTGGCCTGGCAGGCGTCCACCGACAACACCGGGGTGACCGGGTACGACATCTACGCCGACAACGAGCTGCGCAGCAGCGTCCCGGGCAACGTGACCACCTTCACGGACACCCAGCCCACCGGGGCGACCGTCTCGTACTACGTCCGGGCCAAGGACGCGGCGGGCAACGTGTCGGCCAACAGCAACACCGTCACCCGGCGCGGTGACAGCGGGGACACCGAGGCGCCGACCGCCCCCACCGGCCTCGCCTTCACCGAGCCGTCGGCCGACGAGATCAAGCTGACCTGGGGCGCCTCGACCGACAACAAGGGGGTGACCGGCTACGACCTCTACGCCGACAACGTCCTGCGCAAGAGCGTGGCCGGCGGTGTCACCACGTACACGGACACCCAGCCCGCCGGGACGACGGTCTCCTACTTCGTCCGGGCGAAGGACGCGGCCGGCAACGTGTCCGTGGCCAGCAACACGGTGACGCGGAACGGCAGTCCGGGCTCCGCGTCGAACCTCGCCGTCGGCCGGCCGATCACCGCCTCCTCCGTCGTCCACACCTACGTGGCGGAGAACGCCAACGACAACAGCCTCACCACCTACTGGGAGGGCGCGGGCGGCAGCTACCCCAACACCCTCACCGTGAAGCTGGGCGCCAACGCCGACACCCGGAGCGTGGTCGTCAAGCTCAACCCGGACAGCGCCTGGGGAGCGCGGACCCAGAACATCCAGGTCCTCGGCCGTGAGCAGAGCGCGTCCGGGCTCACCGAACTGGTGGCGGCGAAGGACTACGCCTTCACCCCGGCGACCGGCAACACGGTGACCGTCCCGGTGACCGCGCGGGTCGCCGACGTCCAGCTCAAGTTCGCCTCCAACACCGGCTCGGGCGCCGGTCAGGTGGCGGAGTTCCAGGTGCTCGGCGCCCCGGCGCCCAACCCCGATCTGACGGTGACGGCGCTGAGCGCCTCGCCCGCGGCGCCGGTCGAGTCCGACGCGATCACCCTGTCGGCGACCGTACGCAACGCGGGACGGGCCGCGGCGCCGGCCGGGCCGGTCGAATTCCGGCTCGGCGGCTCCAAGGTGGCGACCGCGTCGGTGGGCGCCCTGGCGGCCGGGGCCTCGGCCACCGTCACGGCGAACATCGGAACGCGGGAGGCGGGTTCGTACCAGCTCGGCGCGGTCGTCGACCCGGGCGGGCTGATCGCCGAGGAGAACGAGACCAACAACAGCCACACCAGCCCCACCCCGCTCGTGGTGCGGGCCGTCGACAGCTCCGACCTGGTCACCGCGGCGGTCGCGACCTCCCCGTCCTCCCCGTCCGCCGGTGACACCGTCGCCTTCTCCGTCACGGTCAGGAACCAGGGCAACGTGGCGTCGGCCGGCGGAGTGCACGGCATCACCCTCTCCGTGCTCGACGCCAAGGGCGCCACGGTCAAGACCCTGACCGGCGCGTACAACGGCACCATCGCGCCGGGGGCGACCACGGCGCCGGTCGGCCTCGGTACCTGGACGGCCGTCGACGGCTCGTACACACTCAGGACGGTGCTGGCCCCCGACGCCAACGAGCTGCCCGTGAAACGCGACAACAACACCAGCACCCAGCCGCTCTTCGTCGGGCGCGGCGCCGACATGCCGTACGACCTGTACGAGGCGGAGGACGGCGTCACCGGCGGCGGCGCCCGGGTCGTCGGGCCCAACAGGACCGTCGGCGACCTCGCGGGCGAGGCGTCGGGCCGTAAGGCCGTCACCCTCGACGGCACCGGCAGCTACGTCGAGTTCACCACCAAGGCCAGCACCAACACACTGGTCACCCGGTTCTCCATCCCGGACGCGCCGGGCGGCGGCGGGATCGACGCCACCCTCAATGTCTACGTGGACGGCACCTTCCTCAAGGCCGTGGACCTCACCTCGAAGTACGCCTGGCTGTACGGGGCCGAGGCCGCCCCCGGCAACTCGCCCGGCTCCGGCGCGCCCCGCCACATCTACGACGAGGCCAACGTCCTGCTGGGCAGAACCGTCCCGGCGGGCAGCCGGATCAGGCTCCAGAAGGACGCCGCCAACACCTCGAAGTACGCCATCGACTTCGTCAGCCTGGAGCAGGCCACACCGATCCCCAACCCGGACCCGGCCACGTACGCCGTGCCGGCCGGCCTCGGCCACCAGGATGTGCAGAACGCCCTCGACAAGGTCCGGATGGACACCACGGGGAAGCTGGTGGGTGTCTATCTGCCCGCCGGTGACTACCAGACCTCCAGCAAGTTCCAGGTGTACGGGAAGCCGGTGCGGATCGTCGGCGCCGGACCCTGGTTCACCCGCTTCCGCGCCCCCGCGGCGCAGGAGAACACCGACATCGGCTTCCGCGCCGACGCCACGGCCAACGGGTCGTCCTTCAGCGGCTTCGCGTACTTCGGCAACTACACCTCGCGCATCGACGGCCCCGGCAAGGTGTTCGACTTCGCCAATGTCGCCGACATGGTGATCGACAACATCTGGAACGAGCACATGGTGTGTCTCTACTGGGGCGCGAACACGGACCGGATCACCATCAAGAACTCCCGGATCCGGAACATGTTCGCCGACGGTGTCAACATGACCAACGGCTCCACGGACAACCACGTCGTCAACAACGAGGCACGGGCCACCGGGGACGACAGTTTCGCCCTCTTCTCGGCGATCGACGCCGGGGGCGCGGACATGAAGAACAACGTCTACGAGAACCTGACGACGATCCTGACCTGGCGCGCCGCGGGGATCGCCGTCTACGGCGGCTACGACAACACCTTCCGCAACATCCATGTCGCAGACACCCTGGTGTACTCCGGGATCACGGTCAGCTCACTGGACTTCGGATACCCGATGAACGGCTTCGGGACCGGTCCGACGACCATCGAGAACGTGTCGGTGGTACGGGCCGGCGGCCACTTCTGGAACGGGCAGACCTTCCCCGGGATCTGGCTGTTCTCCGCGTCCAAGGTGTTCCAGGGCATCCGGATCAACGACGTCGACATCGTCGATCCGACCTACAGCGGCATCATGTTCCAGACCAACTACGTAGGAGGCCAGCCGCAGTTCCCGGTCAAGGACACCGTGCTCAACGACATCTCGATCACCGGCGCGCGCAAGAGCGGTGACGCCTACGACGCGAAGTCCGGCTTCGGGGTGTGGGCCAACGAGATGCCGGAGGCGGGGCAGGGACCGGCCGTCGGCGAGGTCACCTTCAACCGGCTGAAGCTCGACAACAACGCCGTCGACATCAGGAACACCACACCCAACTTCAAGATCAACATCAACCCGTAGACCGCCGTCGCGCCACCACGGAGGAGCGGGGCGGTGCCCGCCCGAGCCCCCCGCGGCGCCCCCCCCTCCCCCAGGCTCTTTTACACAACAACGAGCCCACGAGACGT
>NZ_JBHZDA010000002.1:0-101283 GCF_042755665.1 Streptomyces sp. NPDC059142 | reverse complement strand
TCCGGAGCCACCGGCGGCGCCGCCCCGTCCCGTCCGCCGGATGGCGCGACAGATGAAGCAAGCCGCTTGCATTTCTTGCGCTACTCTTGCGCGCATGACGCGACGACTTGCTCAGGTGGCGAAGAAGGTTGGGGTCAGCGAGGCCACGGTCAGCCGGGTGCTCAACGGCAAGCCCGGTGTCTCGCCGGCCACCCGGCAGTCCGTACTGACCGCCCTGGACGTCCTCGGTTACGAGCGCCCCACCCAGCTCCGCGGCGAGCGCGCCCGGCTCGTCGGTCTCGTCCTGCCGGAGTTGCAGAACCCCATCTTCCCGGCGTTCGCCGAGGTGATCGGCGGCGCGCTCGCACAGCAGGGCCTCACCCCCGTGCTGTGCACCCAGACCAAGGGCGGCGTCTCCGAGGCCGACTACGTGGAGCTGCTGCTCCAGCAGCAGGTCTCCGGGGTGGTCTTCGCCGGCGGTCTCTTCGCCCAGGCGGACGCCCCGCACGACCACTACCGGCTGCTCGCCGAGCGCCGTATCCCGGTCGTCCTGATCAACGCGCCCATCGAGAACCTCGACTTCCCCTGCATCTCCTGCGACGACGCCGTCGCGGTCGAGCAGGCGTGGCGCCATCTGTCCTCGCTCGGCCACGAGCGCATCGGGCTGGTGCTCGGCCCGGCCGACCACGTGCCGTCCCGGCGCAAGCTCGCGGCGGGGCGGGCCGCGTACGCCGCGACGGCCGGTACCGGACCGGCCGGGCCCGCGCTCCCCGAGGAGCGTGTCGAGCGGACCATGTTCTCCCTGGAGGGCGGCCACGCGGCGGCCACGCGCCTGCTGGACCGGGGCGTCACGGGCATCATCTGCGCGAGCGATCCGCTGGCCCTGGGCGCGGTACGGGCGGCCCGTCGGCGCGGTCTGACGGTCCCCGGCCAGGTCTCGGTCGTCGGCTTCGACGACTCCGCGTTCATGAACTGCACCGAACCCCCGCTCACGACGGTCCGTCAGCCCATCGAGGCGATGGGCCGCGCGGCCGTCGAGATGCTCAACGCCCAGATCCAGGGCGGCTCCGTACCCCCCGGCGAGCTGCTGTTCGAGCCGGAGCTGGTGGTACGGGGCTCCACCGGCCAGGCGCCCCGCGGCTGACCGCGCCTCCTCGCCCCCTTCGGACGGCCGACCCGGCCCCGTACACCCCCGGTGTACGGGGCCGGTGGCGTACCGGGTGCTTCCGCCGCCGCGTCCCGATGCGGACGACGGCCTGTCAACTATTTGCGAAATCGGAGCGAGATATTGCGGGCATCCGGTGATGGTGGTTGAGTGAGCGCCGCCACACAGCGAGCGGCTGTGGGCTTCCCGCGCTCCTGCCCAAGAGGGGTCCCGCAGATGAGTAGTTCCGGGTTCCGCCGTACCTTCGCCACCGCCACAGCCACCGCACTCGCCCTCACCGGACTGGCCGCCTGCGGCGGGGGCGGGGGCGGCTCGGCCGACGGCAAGACGCGTATCACCGTCAACTGCATGCCGCCCAAGAGCGCCAGGATCGACCGGCAGAACTTCGAGGACGACATCGCGGCGTTCGAGAAGGCCCACCCGGACATCGACATCGTCGGCCGCGACGCCTTCCCCTGCCAGGACCCCAAGACCTTCGATGCCAAACTCGCCGGCGGCCAGATGGAGGACGTCTTCTACACGTACTTCACCGACGCCCGGCACGTCGTCGACATCGACCAGGCGGCGGACATCACCGCGTACGTGAAGGACATGAAGGGCTACGGCGACATCCAGCAGTCCCTGCGCGACGTGTACAGCGCCGACGGCAAGGTGTACGGCGTCCCGCGCACCAACTACTCGATGGGCCTCCTCTACAACAAGAAGCTCTTCCAGCGCGCCGGACTCGACCCCGCCGATCCCCCCGCCACCTGGGAGGAGGTCCGCACCGCCGCCAAGAAGATCGCCGGCCTCGGCAAGGGGTACGTGGGCTACGCCGACTACAGCGCCCAGAACCAGGGCGGCTGGCACTTCACCGCGGAGATGTACGCGCAGGGCGGCGACGTCGTCACCCCCGACGGCAAGAAGGCGGACGTCGACAGCCCCGCGGGCCGGGCGGTCCTCCAGAACCTCAAGGACATGCGCTGGAGCGACGGCTCCATGGGCACCAAACAACTGCTCATCCTCAACGACGTCCAGCAGATGATGGGCTCCGGCAAGCTCGGCATGTACCTCTCCGCGCCCGACAACGTGCCGATCCTCGTCAAGGAGAAGGGCGGCAGCTACGAGGACCTGGCCCTCGCCCCGATGCCCGGCGGCAAGGGCACCCTCATCGGCGGCGACGGCTACATGTTCAACAAGAAGGCGTCCCCCGACCAGATCAGGGCCGGCCTCAAGTGGCTGGAGTTCCAGACCAACACCCCCGGATCCGGCCTCAACGACTGGAAGCGCGCCGCCGACCGCAAGGCCCCGGTCGGCCTCCCCGAGCCCCGGCTGTGGAGCGGCGCCACCGACACCCGCGACCAGGAGCTGAAGAAGCGGTACGCCAACGTCCCCGTCGAGAACTACCAGGCTTTCCTGGACGGAAGCCAGGGACTGACCGCCAAGCTCGAACCGCCGAAGGCCCAGCAGATCTACTCGGTCCTCGACGGCGCGGTCTCCGCCGTCCTCACCAAGAAGGACGCCGATATCGACCGGCTCCTCCAGGACGCCCAGTCGAAGATCGACGGAATCCTGGCCCGGGGCTGACACACCCATGAAGACCGCCCAGGCTCCCCAGCGGCCCGCGCCCTCCGCCCCGCCTCCGCCGGGGCGGAGCGCACCGGCGGGCCGCCGAACCCCCGGCGCCCTGCGCCGCGCCCTCGGCCACCAGCTCCGTGCCTACGCCTTCCTCGTCGGCGGGCTGATCTGCTTCGCGCTGTTCTCCTGGTACCCGGCGGTCCGCGCGGTGATCATCGCCTTCCAGAAGTACACCCCCGGATCACCACCGGAGTGGGTGGGCACCGCCAACTTCACCCAGGTCTTCCACGACCCCGAGTTCGGCGCGGCCTGGCGCAACACCCTCACCTTCACCGTGATCGCCCTGCTCGCCGGCTTCGCCGTACCGTTCCTGATGGCGCTCGTCCTCAACGAACTGCGCCACGCGAAGGCCTTCTTCCGGGTGGTCGTCTACCTGCCGGTGATGATCCCGCCGGTCGTCAGCGCCCTGCTGTGGAAGTGGTTCTACGACCCGGGCGCCGGACTGGCCAACGAGGCCCTGCGCTTCCTCCACCTCCCCACCTCGAACTGGACCAACGGCGCCGACACCGCGCTGCTCTCCCTGGTCATCGTGGCGACCTGGGCGAACATGGGCGGCACGGTCCTCATCTACCTCGCCGCCCTCCAGGGCATCCCCGGGGAGCTGTACGAAGCGGCCGAACTGGACGGCGCCTCGCTCTGGCAGCGGGTGCGCCATGTGACCGTCCCGCAGACCCGCTTCATCATCCTGATGCTGATGCTCCTCCAGATCGTCGCGACGATGCAGGTGTTCACCGAACCGTTCGTGATCACCGGCGGCGGCCCGGAGAGTTCGACCGTCACGGTCCTCTACCTCATCTACAAGTACGCCTTCCTCTACAACGACTTCGGCGGGGCGTGCGCCCTGAGCGTCCTCCTGCTGAGCGTGCTCAGCGTCTTCTCCGCCCTCTATCTGCGGCTCACCCGCACCGACGACTGAGAGGAACCGCGCCGCCATGCCCCGAGCCGCACACGCCCAGGCCGTACGCACCCTCGTCTCGCCGCTCTCCCTCGCGACCACCCGGGGGAAGGCGCTCTACTGGACCGTCTTCTGCGGTGTCGTCCTCGCCTTCGTGCTCGCCTTCCTCCTCCCCGTGTACTGGATGGCCTCCGGCGCGATGAAGTCCCCGGACGAACTGGTCCGCACACCGCCCACCCTGGTCCCCGGGACCTGGAACCTCGGCGCGTACACCGACGCCTGGGAGCTGATGCGCCTCCCCACCCATCTGGGGAACACGGTGGTGCAGGCCACGGGCGCCTGGATCCTCCAGCTCGTCTTCTGCACGGCCGCGGCCTACGCCCTGTCGAAGCTGCGGCCCGCGTTCGGCAGGGTGATCCTGGGCGGCATCCTCGCCACCCTGATGGTGCCCGCCCAGGCGCTGCTCGTACCGAAGTACCTGACGATCGCCGACCTGCCGCTGATCCACCTCAGCCTCCTCAACGACCCACTGGGCATCTGGCTGCCCGCCGTCGCCAACGCCTTCAACCTCTACCTGCTCAAACGCTTCTTCGACCAGATCCCGCGCGATGTGCTGGAGGCCGCGGAGATCGACGGGGCGGGCCGGCTCCGTACCCTCTGGTCGATCCTGCTGCCCATGTCCCGGCCGGTGCTCGGAGTGGTGTCGATCTTCGCGCTGGTCGCCGTCTGGCAGGACTTCCTCTGGCCGCTGATGGTCTTCTCCGACACCGACAAGCAGCCCATCAGCGTCGCGCTCGTCCAGCTCTCCCAGAACATCCCGCTCTCGGTACTCATCGCCGCCATGGTGATCGCCAGCGTCCCGATGGTGCTGATGTTCCTGGTGTTCCAGCGGCACATCATCGCCGGGATCAGCGCCGGCAGCACCAAGGGCTGACCTGGACACCCTCACCCACCCCCGAAAGGAACCACCGTATGGAAGGCAGCCCGCCCGCGCCCGGCGACACCCTCTGGTGGCGTGACGCCGTCATCTACCAGGTCTACGTACGCAGCTTCGCCGACGGCGACGGCGACGGCACCGGGGACCTCGCGGGGGTCCGGGCCAGGCTGCCCCATCTGGTCGAACTCGGCGTCGACGCGCTCTGGTTCACCCCCTGGTACCTCTCACCGCTCGCCGACGGCGGCTACGACGTGGCGGACTACCGCACCATCGACCCCGCGTTCGGCACCCTCGCCGAGGCCGAGAAACTCATCGCCGAAGCGCGCGCACTGGGGCTGCGCACGATCATCGACATCGTGCCCAACCATGTCTCCGACCGGCACATCTGGTTCCGGGCGGCCCTCGCCGCGGGACCGGGCCGCCCCGAACGCGCCCTCTTCCACTTCCGCGCCGGGCGCGGCGAGCACGGCGAGATCCCGCCCAACGACTGGGTCTCCGAGTTCGGCGGACCGGCCTGGACACGGCTGGACGACGGCGAGTGGTACCTGCACCTCTTCGCCCCCGAGCAGCCCGACCTCAACTGGGCCCATCCCTCGGTACGCAGGGAGCACGAGGAGGTGCTGCGCTTCTGGTTCGAGCGGGGCGTCGCGGGCGTACGGATCGACTCGGCCGCGCTCCTCGCCAAGGACCCCGCCCTGCCGGACTTCACCGCGGGCCGCGACCCGCACCCCTATGTCGACCTCGACGAACTGCACACGATCTACCGCTCCTGGCGCGCCATCGCCGACACGTACGGCGCGGTCTTCGTCGGTGAGGTGTGGCTGCCCGACACCGAGCGCTTCGTGCGCTACCTCCGACCGGACGAGCTGCACACCGCGTTCAACTTCAGCTTCCTCGCCTGCCCTTGGGACGCCGGCCGGATGCGGGCCGCGATCGAGGCGACGCTCGCCGAACACGCGCCCGTCGGCGCGCCCGCCACCTGGGTGCTCTGCAACCACGACGTGACGCGCACGGTCACCCGGTACGGACGCGAGGAGAGCGGATTCGACTTCGCGGCCAAGGAGTTCGGCACCCCGACCGATCACGGACTGGGCACCCGCAGGGCGCGCGCCGCCGCGCTGCTCTCGCTGGCCCTGCCCGGCTCCGTCTACCTCTACCAGGGCGAGGAACTGGGCCTGCCCGAGGCGGAGATCCCGCTGGACCGGATCGAGGATCCGATGCACGCGCGCTCCGGGGGCACGGATCCGGGGCGCGACGGCTGCCGGGTGCCGCTGCCGTGGACCGCGGACGCGCCGTACTCCGGGTTCGGCTCGGCCACCGAACCATGGCTGCCGCAGCCGGAGTTCTGGCCCGCGTACGCCGCCGACCGCCAGACGGCCGACCCCGGCTCCATGCTCACGCTCTACCGGGAGGCCCTGCGGCTGCGGCGTACCGTCCCGGGCTTCGGGGACGGGCCGATGCGCTGGCGGGAGTCGGCGCCGGGGGTGCTCTCCTTCGCACGGCCCGGGACGGGGGACGGTTCGGGAACGGGGGACGGTTCAGGAACGGGGGACGGTTCCGGGCCGGAGGATGATTCCGGGCCGGGGGACGGTTCCGGGACCGAGCTGGTCTGCGTGGTCAACTTCTCGGCGGAGCCCGCCCCGTTGCCCCCGTACACCGAGGTGCTGCTCACCAGCGGCCCGCTGGTGGCCGGCCGTCTGCCCCGGGACACGGCGGTCTGGCTGCGCGCCGCGCCCTGAGCTACGAGGAGGCATCGCACGAGCCGCCGGTGCGCCCTGTGAGGGGAGCACCGGCGGCGACGGGGGCCGAGGTCAGGCCGCCGTGGGGGCCTTCGCCGCCTGCGCGAGCCGGGCGGCCCTGGTCCGGGGGCCGAAGATCGCCAGGGCGATGGCGCCGAAGAGCCAGGTGCCGGCGATGAAGTAGAAGACGCTCTGGTACCCGGAGCTGTTGTAGAGGGCCGCGATGATCAGCGGCCCGGCCGCGTTCGACAACCGCCCCAGCCCGTACGAGACTCCGGTGCCCAGCGAACGGCTGCGGGTGTCGAAGACCTCGGGGGAGTAGGCGTACCCCAGCGCGGTGTAGCCGCGTTCGAAGAGGTTCACCAGGAAGCCGAAGACGACGATCAGGATCGGGTCGAAGGTGAGCCCGTAGAGCAGACCGCAGAACGCGATGACCGTACCGAAGGCGACCAGACACCACTTGCGTTCGAACCGGTCGGTGACCAGCGAGGCCAGGAAGGAGCCGAGCGGCGCGCCGACCGTCGTCAGGGCCACGTAGAACACCGACTTCTCGACGCTGAAACCCTCCTTCGCCAGCAGGGTGGGCGCCCAGCTCGAATAGCCGAAGAAGCCGATGGTCTGGGTGACCCACACCACGGTGAGCAGCAGCGTCGGCGCGAGGTACTTCTTCTGGAGCAGCAGTCGCAGGGTCGCCTTGGCGGCCGGCTCCTCGTCGACCGGGGGCGCGGGTTCGGGCAGGGGGCCCTTCTCCTCGGTGGCCCGCGCCTCCAGTTCGGTGAGGATCGCGTCGGCCTCCGCGTGCCGGCCCCGGCTCTCCAGCCAGCGCGGGGACTCCTTGAGGCTGCGGGCGAAGAAGACGAAGAGCAGACCGACCGAACCCCACAGGTACACCAGCCGCCAGGACCAGTCGCTGAGCGGCACCACCGCGCTGGCGATCAGATTGGTGACGGGCGTGCCGCAGATGCCGATGACGATCGCGTACGCCTGGTACTTGCCGCGGAAGGCGGCCGGATAGATCTCGTTGACGTAGATGACCGCCACCACCGTCATCGCGGAGAGTCCGGCCGAGGTGAGCACACGGAACACACCGAGGGACACGATGTCCCAGGCGAAGACCGAGGTGAACGAGAAGACCCCGAAGAACACCGTCGTCAGCGTGAGCGCCTTCTTGCGCCCCCACCGGTCGGCGATGCCGCTGGCGATGATCGAACCGAAGAACATGCCGACGAAGGACAAGGAGGTGACATAGGCCACCTGGTTCACGGTGACGCCCCACAGATTGATCAGCTTGGGCGCTGTGGTCGCGAAGCTGTTGATGTCCGCGAACTCGAAGAAGTAGGCGAAGGACACCACCAGCAGGGTGGTCTTGTGGAACCGGAAGAGCGGCAGACGGTTCAGCCGGTTCAGCGCGTTGGAGTGGGACATGGGGGCCTCTGTCGGAGTGAGGAGAGGGAGAAGGAGTGGGGGCGAACGGGTCCAGCCGGCAGCGGTGACAGTGGGGGGTGCGGTACGGAGCCGGCGCTCAGCCGGTGGACTCGCCGGGCCAGTAGAGCCGCATCGGGTTGTCGACCAGCCGCTTCCGCTGCTGGTCCGCGGTGACCGCGATGTGGGGGACGTGGTCCACGAGGAGCCCGTCGTCGGGCATGTGGTGGGTGAGATTGGGGTGCGGCCAGTCGGTGCCCCACAGCACGGCGTCGGGGAACTCCTCGACGGCCCGGCGGGCGAAGGGCACCACATCGGTGTACGCGTGCCGCTCGCCGTCCAGCGCAGGGGGACCGGTGACGCTCAGCCGCTCGGGGCAGCTCACCTTCACCCAGACGTCCCCGCGCTCGACGAAGCGCAGGAAGCGGCTGAACTCCGGGCCGCTGGCCGGGGCCGTCACATCCGGCCGTCCCAGGTGGTCCACGACCAGGGGCGTGGGCAGCGAGCCGAAGAAACCCTCCAGCTCCGGCAGGTCGGCGCTCTCGAAGTAGAGGACGACATGCCAGCCCAGCGGTGCGATCCGCCGCGCCACGGCGGCCAGTTCGTCCTGGGGCGCGGTGTTGACCAGCCGCTTCAGGAAGTTGAAGCGTACGCCCCTGACCCCCGCCTCGTGGAGGCGGCGCAGCTCGGCGTCCTCGATGTCCGGGCGTACGGTGGCGATGCCCCGGGCCCGGCCGCCGGACGCGCGGACGGCGTCGACCATGGCGCTGTTGTCGGCGCCGTGGCAGGTGGCCTGGACGACGACGTTACGGCTGACACCGAGCCGGTCGCGCAGCGCGAAGAGCTGGTCCTTCCCGCCGTCGCAGGGCGTGTACTTCCGCTCGGGGGCGAACGGGAACTCCTCCTGGGGGCCGAACACATGGCAGTGTGTGTCGACGGTTCCCGGCGGGAGGGTGAAGGCGGGCCGGGACGGGTTCGGGTACCAGTCCAGCCAGCCGGGGGTCTTGGGGGCGCGGGTGCTCATCGGGACTCCGGTCGTACGGGTGCGGATGCGGGCGGACAGGGGCCAGGGGGCCTGGCCGGGCGGGTCAGTCGACGTACCGGAGACCGGCCTCCCGGAGCGGTTCGCGCATCGCGTACATGTCGAGGCCGAGTTCCCCGGCCGCGAACCGCTGCCGCTTGCCCTCCTCGTTGGCCTCGCGGACCCGGGACGCCTCGGCGACCTCCGCGGCCCGCTCGGCCGGCACGACGGCCACACCGTCGACATCGGCGACCACCACGTCACCGGGGCGCACCAGCGCGTTGCCGCAGACGACCGGCACGTTGACCGAGCCCAGCGTGGCCTTGACGGTGCCCTTCGCGTGGACGGCCCGGCTGAAGACGGGGAAGTCCATCGCCTCCAGCGCGGCCACGTCGCGGCAGCCGCCGTCGATGACCAGACCGGCGCATCCCCGGGCGCGGACCGAGGTGGCCAGCAGCTCGCCGAAGAAACCGTCCTCGGACTCGGTGGTGCAGGCCGCGACGAGGACGTCACCGGGCCTGAGCTGTTCGGCGGCCACATGCAGCATCCAGTTGTCGCCGGGCTGGAGCAGCACGGTGACGGCCGTCCCGCAGAAGGCGGCGCCGAGGTAGACGGGCCTGAGGTAGGGGCGCATCAGGCCGGTGCGGCCCATGGCCTCGTGGAGGGTGCTGACACCGAACGGCGCGAGGGCGTCGACGTCCTCGCGGGCGGCCCTGACGATGTTCCGGTGGACGACTCCGAGTGTGTACACGATCGTGTGGTTCCTTCCGCTCGGGTCAGCGTCCCTGCCGCTTGAGCAGGGCGTCGAGGCGTGGGTAGACGGTGCGCGCGTTGTGTTCGCAGAGGTCGGCCAGTGTCTCCGGGGACAGCCCCGCGGCCTTCACATAGCGGTGGGTGTCGTCGAAGTGGTGGCCGGTGTCCGGGTCGACACCGCGGACGGCGCCGATCATCTCGGAGGCGAAGAGGATGTTACGTGCGGGGACGACGTCGAGGAGCAGATCGATGCCGGGCTGGTGGTAGACGCAGGTGTCGAAGAAGACGTTGCCCAGCACGTGCTCGTCGAGCGGCGGCTTGCCGAGCGCCGCCGCCAGCCCCCGGAAACGCCCCCAGTGGTACGGGACGGCGCCGCCGCCGTGCGGGACGACCAGCCGCAGGTTCGGGAAGTCGGCGAACAGATCGCCCTGGACGAGCTGCATGAACGCCGTGGTGTCGGCGTTGAGGTAGTGGGCGCCGGTGGTGTGGAACGCCTGGTTGACGCTCGTACTCACATGGATCATCGCCGGGATGTCGTACTCGACCATCTTCTCGTAGACCGGGTACCACGAGCGGTCGGTCAGCGGGGGCGCCGTCCAGTGGCCGCCGGACGGGTCGGGGTTGAGGTTCAGGGCGACCGCCCCGTACTCCTCCACACAGCGGACCAGCTCCGGGAGACAGGTGGCCGGGTCGGTGCCGGGGGACTGGGGGAGCATCGCGGCGGGGGCGAAGCGCTCCGGGTACAGCGCGCAGATCCGGGCGATCAGCTCGTTGCAGAGGGCCGCCCACCGGGCGGAGGTGCGGAAGTCACCGATGTGGTGGGCCATGAAGGACGCCCGGGGGGAGAACACCGTCAGGTCGATGCCGCGCTCGTCCATCAGCCGGAGCTGGTTGTCCTCGACGCTCCGCCGCAGTTCGTCGTCGCTGATCCGCAGCTCGGCGGGGTCGGGGTCGAGCGCGGGGTCGGTGAGTCCGGCGATCTGACGGTTGCGCCACTCCTCCAGCGCCGGGGGCGCGGTGGTGTAGTGGCCGTGGCAGTCGATGATCATCGCTGCTCCTCCTGGGGCTCGTACGGTTCGTTCGGGTCGTTCCGGTGGATCAGGGCTGCGTGGGGCGGTGGGCACCGCGGGGGATCAGGACGTCGCCGGCCATGATCAGCCGCGCGGTGCGCACCAGGGCGGACCGCTCCACCCGGCGTGGGGTGTCCTGGCTCAGGCCGAGCCGTACGGTGAACTCGCCGGAGGGGTGTTCCACCGAGACGTCGACGTCGTCGCCCGGCGGGACGTCGGCCAGTTCGGCGGCGACCGATCCGTCGAGCACGCAGGCGGTGGCCGCGGTGACGGCGGCGAGCACCCCGATCGACGCGTGGCAGACATGCGGGATGAAGCTGCGGGTGGTGATGGTGCCGCCGTGCGCGGGCGGTGAGACCAGGGTCATCTTCGGGTAGTTCTTCGCGGTCACGTCCCCGAGCCCCATCAGCTCGCCGCAGACCAGCCGCAGTGCCTCCAGGCGCTCCTTGAGCCGGGCGTCGGCGTTCAGCGCCTCGGCGGATTCGTGGCCGGTGCGTCCGAGGTCGGCCGCGTTCACGATCACGAGCGGCTGCCCGTTGTCGATGCAGGTGACGTCGACGGGGCCGACGCCCGGGGCCTCCACGCGGTCGCGGACGTTCCCGGTGGGCAGCAGGGCGGAGCACACCGAGCCCTCGGTGTCGAGGAAGCCGATGGTGACGGCCGACGCGGTGCCCGGCACGCCGTCGATGGCCGTGTCACCGGCGTATGCGACGTACCGTCCGGCCGGTATGCCGTCCTCGGACGGCTCGGCCGACGGTGTACGGATGGAGATCTCGGCGACCAGTCCGGTGTTCCGGGTGAGGACGCGGGCCGTCGTGAGGTCGCCGTCCGGGACCAGCAGGCCGGACTCGACGGCGAAGGGGACCACGGCCGCGAGCATGTTGCCGCAGTTCGCCGTGGTGTCCACGAGATCGCTGCCGGGCTGTAGCTGCGCGAACGTGAAGTCGAGGTCGACATCGGGCCGGCTGCCGGGGCCGACGATGCCCGCCTTGCTCGTCAGCGGGTTCGCCCCGCCCAGCCCGTCGATCTGGCGCGGGTCGGGCGATCCCATGGCCGCCAGGAGCACGGCGTCCCGGGCCGCGCGGTCCGCGGGCAGGTCGGCGGAGCGGAAGAACGGTCCGCGTGAGGTGCCGCCGCGCAGGAACCAGCAGGGGACGGCGGTCTGGCCGCCGTGGGTCCGGGGGCGGGGAGCGGGGGCGGCTTCGGCCGCCGTGGGCTGCGTCATTGCATTCCCTCCGTGCGATTTCGCTCGCCAACTTAACCGTCGACCAGATTGTTGACAATATGCTTGACGAAAAAGTTTCAGGCGTTGTTCACGTGACCGGTGACGCCCCATAGACTGCGGTGCGACGAGACGGACGGTAAACCGGGGAAGGCGGTAGGGGTGGCGCAGAAGCAGGTCACCGGGCAGGCGGGCCGGAGTGTGGTCGGCGCGGGGATCCGGGCGGCGCTGGCCACGGGGGATATGGTCCCGGGGCAGCGGCTGATCGAGCAGGAGCTGTCCGAGACGTTCGGGGCCACACGCAGCTCGGTCCGTGAGGCGCTCCAGGACCTGGCCGCCGAGGGGCTCGTGGAGCTGATCCCGCGCCGGGGCGCCCGCGTCCGGGTGATCCCGGTCGAGGAGGCCGTCCAGATCACGGAGTGCCGGGCCTCGCTGGAGGGCCTGTGCGCCCGGCGCGCCGCCGAGCGGGCCACCGGGGCACACCACGAGCGGCTGCTGGAGATCGGCGCGGGGATGCGGGCGGCGGTGGCCGCCGGTGAACTCGACACCTACTCGGGACTCAACCGGCGTCTGCACGACCTGGTCGCCGAGGTGAGCGGGCAGGACGTCGCGAAGACACTGCTGGAACGGCTGAACGGACAGATGGTCCGCTACCAGTTCCGGCTCGCCCTGCGACCGGGCCGCCCGACGCGGTCGCTGCCCCAGCACCTGGCGATCATCGACGCGATCGTGGCCGGCGACCCCGAGGCCGCGGAAGCCGCGGCGCGGGCCCATCTCGACAGCGTCATCGAGGAGTTGGGGGCGACCCCGGACCGGGGCCGCGAGGAGTCCCGTACCGCCTGAGAAGCCGCCCCGGCCCCGGGCGCTGGTACCCGTCCTTCCTGGCCGTCAGCGTCCGTACGGGCGGCGGCCGTTGGCGCTCAGGACCGGGTGGCGGACCCGCACGCGGTGTCGCCGCCCTCGCGCAGGCGCGCGTCCATCGGCGTACTCCGGTCGTACGGGGCGGCCGCGGCGCCGCTTCCCGGGCCCGTGCGGTCGGCGCCGAACACGGGGGTGAAGCAGCCGGTGTGGGCGCCGCAGTCGCCGTTGGCGGTGTCCACCGTGCAGGAGACGAGCGAGAAGGTCCCCGGCTCGGTGATCACCTTCGCCGGGTCGTCCCGGCTCATCACGGTCTCCCGGCGCACGATGGTCCGTACGACCTCGTAGCTCCCGGCGGCAGACGGACCGGTCGGCGTCCCCCCGTCATCACACAGGCCGCCGACACCCCCACGAAAGCCCGGACGCCACCGTCCCGCCGCCCGTCAGGAGTCCCGGTCCAGGTGGCGTTCCGGCGGGCCGTGGTAGCCCGCGAGGAGCGGGCGCGGCAGCGGTCCCTTGATACGGGTTCCGTTCTCCGTCTCCTCCCAGGCGTGGGAGAGGATGCCCACACTGCGGGAGAGGACGAACAGGCCCCGGCCGAGCTGGGGAGGGAAGCCGAGTTCCGCGTAGATGATCGCGGTGGCGCCGTCGATGTTCATGGGTACGGGGCGGTCCCGGCCCGCGGCGAGCGCCGCTTCGAGCGCCAGCCCGGCGGACAGGGCGTGTCCGGGGACCTCACCCGCGTCGACGGCCTCCCGTACCAGCGCGAGCAGGGGGTCGCGCCGGGGGTCCCGGGGGTGGAAGCGGTGGCCGAACCCGGGGATGTAGGCGCGGCGGCCGCGGTACTCGGCGACGATGTCGGTGGCCTCTTCGCCGTCCGTCACCCGTCGCAGGACCTCCATGCACTGCTGGCCCGCCCCGCCGTGGACGTCGCCGAGCAGACCCGTGCCGGTCGCGACGGCGCTGTTCAGGCCGACACCGCAGGTGGCCGCCATCCTGGCCGCGGCGATCGACGGGGCCTGCGGCCCGTGGTCGACGGCGGCGACCAGGGCGGCCTCCAGCAGGCGTCCCTGGACCGGGGTGGGCAGTTCGCCGCGGAGCATGAGCCAGATCTGTTCGGCGAAGGTGATCCGGCCGATCAGCTCCTGGACCGGGTAGCCGCGCAGCCTGATCTCGCCGGGCCGGATCTCGCTGACCGCCGTGGACCACCAGTCGGTGACGGCGCGTTCGGCGATCATCGGCTCGCCGCCGTCCGCCGTCTCCCGCGCCGGTCCGCCGCCCGCCGGGGCCGTGGTGCCGCTCACACCGCACCGCCTTCGCGCAGCGCGGCGATCTCCACCGGGGCGTAGCCGAGTTCGGCCAGAACGGTGTCGGTGTGTTCCCCGAGCAGTGGTGGGGGCGAGGGGGCGGCGGCCGGTGCGTCGTCCACCCGTACCGGGCTGCCGAGGACGTGCAGGGAGCGTTCGCGGCCGTCGGGGAAGGGCAGGTCGTGGACGAAGCCGCGGGCGGCCAGATGGTCCAGGCCCAGGGCGTCCGGCACCGACAGCACCCGCGCCGCCGGTACCCCGGCGTCGGAGAGGATCTCCTCCCACTGCGCCGCCGGCCGGGCGGCGAGCCCCGCCTCGATCTCGTCGCGCAGGGCGTCGCGGTGTGTCTTGCGGTCGGCGGGGTGGGCGAAGCGCGGGTCGGTCGTCAGCTCCTCGCGTCCTATGAGCCGGCACAGGGTGGTGAACTGCTGCTGCCGGTTGGCGGCGATGTTGAGATGGCCGTCGGCGGTACGGAAGGTGCCCGAGGGGGCCGCGGTGAAGTTCTCGTTGCCCATGGGCTCGGGCACCCGCCCGCTGATCAGGTAGTTGGACGTGACCCACCCCATGGCGGTGAGCGCGGACTCCAGCATCGAGACATCGACGAAGGCGCCCTCCCCGGTGCGGCCGCGCCGGACGAGCGCCGCCGCGACCGCGTAGGCCGCCGCCATGCCGCCGAGGGTGTCCGCGACGGGGAACCCGGCCCGCAGCGGAGCGGTCCCCGGGGTGCCGGTGACGCTCATCATCCCGCTCAGGCCCTGGATGATCTGGTCGTACGCGGGACGGTCGCGCAGCGGCCCCGTCTGCCCGAAGCCGGAGATCGCACAGTAGACGAGCCGGGGGTTCTCGGCGCTGAGGGTCTTCCAGCCGACGCCGAGCCGGTCCATCACACCGGGCCGGAAGTTCTCCAGCAGCACGTCCGCCTCGCGCACCGCGCGCAGCAGCGCCTCCCGTCCGTCCGGGTCCTTCAGATTGAGGGTGAGGGAGCGCTTGCCGGCGTTCTGCGCCAGGAAGGAGGCCCCCAGCAGCTCTTCGCCGAGCGCCCGGTCGGCGCCCAACTGGCGTGCGAGATCCCCGGATTCGGGCATCTCGACCTTGATGACATCGGCGCCGTGCAGCGCGAGCTGATAGCCCGCGAAGGGGCCGGCGAGGACATTGGTCAGATCGAGGACCCGGACGCCCTCCAGAAGGGGAGTCGTCATCAGGCGGTGCCTCCGATGCAGTCGAGCGCCGTGAGGGCGCGTGCGGTGTCCAGCAGGGCCGGGGCGAGAGCGGCGACGGCCGCGTCGGTGAAGCGGGTGGTGGGGCCGCCGAGCGCGACCGCCGCGGTCAGCCGGCCCGACGCGGCGAAGACCGGGGCGGCGACACCGGAGACGCCCGGCTCCCGTTCCCCGTGGCTGACGGCCATGCCGTCCTCGGCGGCCTTCCTGGTGTGCTCCCAGAGCAGTGCGTCCCGGTCCTCGTCCGGTGCCAGGGAGGCCACCGCGGCGACGTCGGCGCGGTCCGCGCGGGAGAGGAGGACATGGCTCGCCGCCCCCGACCACAGCGGCATCTCGGCCCCGATACGCACGACATGGCGCAGGGTGCGGGTGCCTTCGTGGCGGGCCACGCAGACCCGGGTGTTCTGCTGGCGGACGTAGACCGAGGCCGTCTCGCCGCCGCTCGCCTCGCTCAGCGCGGCGAGGCGGCGCAGCGCCTCCTCCGGCAACCGCCAGGTGCGGCCCGCCAGTTCGGCCCATCTCAGCAGCCCGGTGCCGGGCACGAGCAGGCCGTCCCCCCGGCTCCAGAGCAGACCGCACTGTTCCAGCGTGTGGACCAGCCGCACCACGGTGGTCTTCGGCAGTCCGGTGGCGTCGACCAGTTCGCGTACGGAGCGGCTGGGGTGCTCGGCGTCGAAGAGGGCGAGCAGGTCCACCGCGCGCTGCACACTGCGGACGCCGCCGGTGTCGGATTCGGGCATGCCGTCTCCCTCGTGTCTCGGTGTCCCGGCATCCGGTGGGGCGATCACCCCACCGGATGCGTGGGCCGCGCCATCACACCATGGAACCGTCCAGCGGCACAAGCGAACCACCTGGTGGTACGCCGCTGGTGTTGGGCGCGGCCCGGCGCCGGGTCAGGTGAGGTGGGCGATGATGTGGTCGGCGGCCTCGGTCGCCATCCGGCGCAGCGCCTGCGCGGTCTGCGCGCCGGTGTGCGGGGTGATGACGACCGTCGGTTCGGCGCGCAACGGGTGGTCGGACGGCAGCGGTTCGATCGCGGTGACATCGAGACCGGCGCCCGCCAGATGGCCCTGGCGGACCGCCGTGAGCAGCGCGGACTCGTCGAGGATGCCCCCGCGCGAGGTGTTCACCACCACCGCGCCCTCGGGCAGCGCCAGCAGCTCCGGCAGCCCGATGAGGTCACGGGTCTCCTCCACCAGCGGGACGTGCAGGCTGAGGTTCTCCGCCAGGGACAGCAGCGTGGGCAGATCCACGGGTTCGACGCCCGCGTCCGTCATGACGGACGCCGGCACCATCGGGTCGTAGGCCACCACCCGCATCCCGAACCCCCGGCCGGCGATCGTGGCGACCTCACGGGCGATACGGCCGAAACCGACCAGCCCGAGCACCGCGCCGCCCAGCTCCCGGCCGTGGATCGCGGCGCGGGTGTCCCCCTCGTCACGGACCGCGATGCCGATGCCCCGGCGCACCGCGAGCAGCAGCGCCACCGCGTGCTCGGCGACGGACCGGCTGTTGGCCGTCGGGGTCGTGGTGACGGCGATGCCCAGCTCCCGCGCGGTGTCGACGTCCACGGTGTCGAGACCGACCCCGTGCCGCGCCACGATCCGCAGCCGGGGCGCGCGCCGCATCATCGCGCCGTCGACGCGTTCGGTCCGCAGCAGGACGGCGGTGACCCGGTCGTGGACCTCGTCGAACGTGACGCCGTCGGCGCCGTATCCGGGACGCACCTCCGCGTGCGGGCGCAGGCGGGCCAGCGCGTCCTCGTGGACCGGCCGCGGGATCCAGACGAGCGGGCGCTCAGTCACGGGGCACCAGCCTCTGGTTGGCCGCCCGGCGTTCGGACTCGCCCTCGATGAGCTGGTGCGTCCGCGCGACGACGTCCGCCACCTCGCCCGCCGGGACGACCGCCACCCCGTCGTCGTCACCGAGCACCCAGTCCCCGGGGCTGACCGGCACCCCGCCGACCGCGACGGGGACGGCCGTACGGTACGGACCGGTCTTCCAGGGCCCCGCCGGTGTGACGGCGCGCGCGAACACCGGGATACCGAGCCGCGCCAGCTCGACCACGTCCCGGGCGGCGCCGTCGAGGACGATCCCGCCTATCGCCAGAGCCTTCGCCTTCTGCACCACCAACTCGCCGATGAGCGCGCGGGTCGCGTCCCCGCCGCCGTTGACGACAAGGACCTCCCCGCGCCTGATCGTCTCGAACGCGGCGTGCAGACCTTGGTTGTCGCCCGGCCTGGTCCACACGGTGAACGCGGGCCCCGACAGGACGGCGCCCGGCCACAGGGGGCGGATGCCGTCGGCGACGCCGAACCGGTCCATCGCGTCGGACACGGTGGCGACGGGAAGCGCCCCGGGGGGCGGATAGTTGTGCACGGTTCTCCTTCGACGAGGTCAGTACAGTGCGGGTGGCAGACCGGTGCGGGCGATGTCCTCGGCGCAGCGGCTCACCGCGTGGACGAAGCCGGGGATCTTCTCCTCGGTGAACCGGACGGTGGGACCACCGACGGCGAGGACCGGCGGACGGGCCGGGGCGGCGCCGCCGGGGAACGGGACGGGCACCGCCAGACCGCTGTTGCCCGGCTCGCGCTCGCCGTGGGTGACGCACCAGCCCCGCTCGGCCGCGGCCCGGGTCCCGGCCCGCAGCGCCTCGGCGTCACCGCCGCACTCCTCGGCGATCCGGGCGACGAGCGATTCCCGCTCCTGCGGCGGTTCGAGGCTGAGCAGGACGTACGCGGCGGACCCCACGGACATCGTCAGCGAGTCGCCCGGCTCCACCACATGGCGCAGCGTGTTGGGGCTGGGGGCCTGACCGACCACGACGCGCCGGGTGCCCTGCCGTACGTACAGGCTCACCGTCTCCCCGGTCTCGGCGGCGAGGGCCCGCATCCGCGCCAGCGAGGCGGGCGGAACCGTCCAGGCCGTGTCGGCGAAGGCGGCGAAGGCGATCAGGCTGGTGCCGACCCGGACCCGCCCGTCCGCCCCGTACTCCACCAGCTCCTCGCCGGCCAGTGTCTCCACCAGCCGCAGGACGGTGGTCCTCGGCAGTCCCGTCTCGCGGACGAGGTCGGTCAGTGTGAGTGACATACGTTCCGGTGTGAACGCGCGCAGTACCTGCCACGCCCGGCTCACGGCCCGGATGCCACCACCGTCGGTCGTCGGGGACATCGGATTCCCTTTCCTCACCGTGTCATCTCCATTGCTTCGTCCCGCCCATGATGTTTACCATCTGGCGGTCATTAATATCCACCAGATGGACACACTGGGGTAACACCACCGGCCATCGCAGACAGCTCGGTACGAGATCACAAGGGAGTGGTCGTGCAGAGGAAACGTTTCATGCTCGGCGTCGCCGGTGCCCTGTGCACCGCGGTGCTCGCCGGGGCCGCCGCAGTCGACGCCAGCAACTCCACCTCGGGCGCCACCCCGAGGTCGAAGCTGACCGTCACGGCCCCGGCCGCCCCCGGCGGCGGCTGGGACCTCGCGTCACGCGAGTTCCAGCAGGCCCTGCGGGCCGGCTCGATCGTCAACAACGTCCAGGTCGTCAACGTGCCCGGCGCCGGCGGCACCATCGGCCTGGGACAGTTCGTGGAACTGGGCAAGGACCCGACGCGGCTGATGATGACCGGCACCGTGATGGAGGGCGCCATCACGGTCAACAAGTCACGGGTGGACCTGGAGAACACCACCCCGATCGCCCGGCTCGCCGAGGACTACCAGGTCTTCATCGTCCCCGCGGACTCCCCGTACCGGACGCTGAAGGACTTCATGGCGGCCTGGGAGAAGAATCCGCACAGCCACGCCGTCGGCGGCGGCGGTCTCGGCGGCACCGACCACCTGCTCGCCGGACTCGCCGCGCGGGAGGCCGGCATCGATCCGAAGGACGTCAACTACATCTCGTTCGCGGGCGGCGGCGAGGTGCTGACCGCGCTGCTGTCGGACACCGTCGAGATCGGCGTCAGCAGCTACAACGACTTCCGCGACCAGATCGAGGCGGGCAACCTGCGGGCGCTGGCGGTCTCGGCCGACACCCCCGTACCGGGCATCGACACCCCCACCTTCATCGAACAGGGCGTCGACGTGTCGCTGCCCAACTGGCGCGGCCTCGTGGCCCCGCCCGGCATCAGCGACGCACAGCGCCGGGAACTGACCGACATCGTCACCGAGGCGACCCGTACCCCCGAGTGGGCGGACGCGCTCTCCCGCAACAAGTGGGTGGACAGCCTGCTGACCGGTGACGAGTTCGCCGACTTCATCCGCCAGGACCAGGCCAGGGTGAACACGATCATCAAGGAGCTGGGTCTGTGACCACCCACCCCGGGCCGGCGGACACCGGTCCCGCCGCCTTCCTGCGCCGCCGCACCGGCCTGATCATCCCGCTGCTGCTGCTCGTCACCGGTGTCGTACTGGGCGCCGGAACGCTCACCATGGAGGTGCCGGCCAACGTCGCCTCGCCGGGGCCGCGGATGTTCCCCACCGTGGTCGCCGTCGCGTGCCTCGTCTTCGCCGTCCTCCTCGGCGTCGACGTCCTGCGCCGCCCCGAGCCCGAGCGGGTCGCCGCCCCGGCGGACCCGGGCGCCGCACAGACCGCCGACGACACCCCGTCCGCCGACACAGCTCCCACCGTCTCCGCCCTCTCCGGCGGGGCCACCGCCGGTGACACCGACGGAGCGGTCAGGACCCGCAGCAACCACCGGGCGCTGGCCGGGCTCGTCGGTACGATCGCCGCCTTCATCGCCCTGCTCGTCCCCCTCGGCTGGCTGCTCTCCGGCGCGCTGCTCTTCTGGGGCGTCGCCCGCGCTCTCGGCAGCCGCCGGCCGGTGTTCGACCTCTTCCTGTCGATCGCCATCTCGTCCACCGTCCAACTGGCCTTCTCCGCGGGGCTGGGCCTCAATCTGCCCCCGGGCATCCTGGCAGGAGTGCTCTGATGGAATCACTGAGCAACCTCGGTGACGGGTTCCTCACGATCCTGACACCCATGAACATGCTGTGGGTACTCGTCGGCGCCCTGCTGGGCACCGCGGTCGGCGTACTCCCCGGCCTCGGGTCCGCGATGGCGGTGGCGCTGCTGCTGCCCGTGACCTTCTCGCTCGACCCCATCGGCGCGTTCATCATGTTCGCCGGTGTGCTGTTCGGCGGCCTGTTCGGCGACTCGACCGCCGGAATCCTGATGAACACCCCGGGCAACAGCACCGCCATCGCCGGATCCATCGAAGGCCACCGGATGGCGAAGTCCGGGCGCGCGGCCCAGGCTCTCGCGACCGCCGCCATCGGCGCGTTCATCGGCGGCATCCTCTCCTCCGTACTCGTCGTGTTCTTCGCGCCCTCGCTGGCCGAACTCGCCACGCTCTTCGGCCCCGCCGAATACCTCGCGCTCGCCGTGTTCGCATTCGTCGCCATCTCGGCCGTGGTGAGCGACTCGATCCTGCGCGGACTGGCCGCCCTGGTCATCGGCCTCGCGATCGCCCTCGTCGGCGTCGACGGCATGTCCGGCGCCGCCCGCTTCACCGGCGGGCTCCCCGAACTGTTCGACGGCATCAACATCGTGGTCATCACCGTGGGCCTGCTCGCCCTCGGCGAGGTCATCTCCGTCGCCGCGCGCCGCGGGACCCAGGAGGACCTGCGCGTCATGCCGTCCACCGGCCGGCTGTGGCTCTCCCGGGGAGAGCTGCGCCAGGCGATGCCCGCCTGGCTGCGCGGCACCGCCATAGGCGTACCGTTCGGCATCATCCCCGTGGGCGGCTCAGAGGTGCCCACCTTCCTGTCGTACGGCACCGAACGCCGGCTCGGCTCGCGCCGCAGCGACTCCATGTTCGGCAAGGGCGCCATCCAGGGCGTCGCCGGACCCGAGGCGGCGGGCAACGCCACCGCGGGCACCGCGATGGGCGCCCTGCTGGCCCTGGGACTGCCCACCTCCGCGACGGCCGCCGTCCTGCTGGCCGCGTTCCGTCAGTACGGTCTCCAGCCGGGACCCCTGCTCTTCGAGCGGGCGAGCGAGCTGGTCTGGGCGCTGCTGGCCAGCTTCTTCATCGCCATGATCGTCCTGCTCGTACTCAACCTGCCCTTCGCGCCGCTGTGGGCCAAACTCCTCAAGGTCCCGCGCCACTACCTCTACAGCGGCATCACCGTCTTCGCGATGCTCGGCGTCTACGCGACCAGCAGCAAGCTCCTCGATCTCGTCCTCGTCCTCGCGATCGGGCTGCTCGGCTTCGCGATGCGCCGTTACGGGCTGCCCGTCGCCCCGGTCCTCATCGCCGTCATCCTCGGCCCCCTCGCCGAGACCGAGTTCCGCCGTGCCATGGCGGTCAGCGAGGGCGACCCCACGGCGCTGGTCTCCAGCCCGATCACCATCACGCTCTATCTCGTCCTCGCCCTCGGTGTCGTCGGCCTGCTCGTACAGCGCGCCCGCCGGGCCCGGTGATCACTGCGCGGGCAGCGGCCGGTCGGCGACGACGTTCTTCATGACCAGGGTGGAGGTCAGCCGCCGGACACCGGGCAGTGAGGCCAACTGCTCGTCGTAGAGCCGCTGGTAGGCGGCGAGGTCGGCCGTCGCCACCCGCAGCAGGTAGTCGGGTTCGCCGAAGAGGCGCTGCGCCTGGATGACATGGGGGAGCGCGGTGACGGCCTCCTCGAAGGCGGTGACCGTGTCGCTGCTCTCCCAGCGCAGCGTGGCGAAGACGAGGGCTTCGAAGGCCAGGCCGACGGCGGCCGGGTCGACGACCGCGCGGTAGCCGCGGATGGCGCCCGCGCGTTCGAGGTCGCGCAGGCGCCGGTGGCAGGGCGAGACGCTGAGCCGCACGCGGGCGGCCAGCTCGGTGACCGTCAGCCGGCCGTCCATCTGCAGCTCGGTAAGAATCTTGCGGTCGAGGGCATCCATGAAGAAGATTCTCCCCCTAACAGAGCGATCATGAGGTAAGTACGCAAACATTTTCGGACATATTCGACCTATTCTTCCCTCTCGGGCACGGAACGAGAGAGGGAACGATCGATGGACACGACCACACTGGCGGCCTTTCTGGCAGTGGACCTGCTGCTGGTGTGCACCCCCGGCGCCGACTGGGCCTACGCGATCTCCGCCGGCCTGCGGAACCGGGCGCTCGGGCCGGCGGTCCTCGGGCTGATAGCCGGGTACGCCGGGTACACACTGCTCGCGGTCGCCGGTCTGGTGGTGATCGTGGCGAGTTCACCGGCCGCGCTCACCGTGCTGACCGTCGCAGGCGCGGGGTACTTGGTGTGGCTCGGCCAGGGCGCGCTGCGGCGGCCCGCCACGGTGGCGGCGGCCGAGGAGGCCATGGCCTCCTCCCGGACCCGGATCCTGCTCAGGGGAGCCGGGATCAGCGGGCTCAACCCCAAGGCGCTGCTGCTGTACTTCTCGCTGTTCCCGCAGTTCATCGACGCCGGTGACGGCTGGCCGGTCGCCGCGCAGACCGGCCTGCTCGGCGCGCTCCACATGGCGGCCTGCGCCGTGGTCTACCTCGGCGTCGGTCTGCTCGCCCGTACGGTCCTGAAGGCCAGGCCCTCGGCGGCCCGGGCCGTCACCTGGGCCTCCGGTGCCATGATGATCGGCATCGGCGGGTTCCTGCTGGTGGAACGGCTGGCCGGCGGGTGAACCCGTCCCGTCCTGACCCGTCCTGACCCGTCCTGTCCCGTGCGTCGCGTCGAGCGTACGCGCGCGGCCCGTCGAAGGAGAGAGCCGTGGAAGACCCGATGCGATGGGAACAGGCGGCCCCCGAGGTCCGCGCGCGCGTCCAGGACAGCTTCGAACGCCAGGGCCTCATGGCCCATCTCGGCGCCCGGATCACCCATGTCGGGCCCGGCCGCGTGCACCTCGTGCTCCCGGTCCGCCCGGAGGTGACCCAGCAGAACGGCTATGTCCACGCCGGTGCCACCAGCGCCGTCGCGGACAGCGCGGGCGGCTACGCGGCGCTCACCCTCTTCCCCGAGGAGTGCGACGTCCTCACCGTCGAGTACAAGATCAACCTCCTCGCGCCGGCCGCCGGCGACCATGTCGAGGCGGTCGGGACGGTCCTGAGGTCCGGACGCACGCTCACCGTCTGTCAGTTGGAGGTGTACGGCGTCCGGGGCACCGGGGAGCGCACCCTCGTCGCGACCGGCCAGCAGACCCTGATCCGCCTCGACCGGCGGAGCCGGTGAGACCGGGGCCCTTCCCCGGCGGGACGGGCCCCGCCCCCACCCCTGAGGGGCGGGCTCACCAGTCGTGTACGGAGCCGTCCTGGAGCCGGTTGACCGGCAGGTACGCGGCCTCGTACGGGTGCGCGGCAGCCAGTTCCTCGTTCAGCTCCACCCCGATGCCCGGCGCCTCGCCCGGGTGGAGGTGCCCGTCGGTGAACGTGTAGGCGTGCGGGAACACCTCATGGGTCAGCGGGGTGTGGCCCGCGTACTCCTGGATCCCGAAGTTGTGCACCGCCAGGTCGAGATGGACGGCCGCGGCCATGCCGACCGGCGAGATGTCCTCCGGGCCGTGGATGGCGCTCTTGATCTGGTACTGCGCGGCGAAGTCGAAGAGCTTCCGCAGCGGGGAGACCCCGCCGAAGTGCGTGACGGCCGAGCGCACGTAGTCGATGAGCTGCTCGCCGATGAGCGTCTGGTAGTCGTACACGGTGTTGAAGACCTCGCCGATCGCGAGGGGCGTGGTGGTGTGCCGGCGGACCAGCCGCAGGGCCTCCTGGTTCTCGGCCGGGGTGCAGTCCTCCAGCCAGAAGAGCCGGTACGGCTCCAGATCCCTGCCGAGCTGGGCCGCCTGTACGGGGGTGAGCCGGTGGTGCGCGTCGTGGAGCAGGGGCAGCTCGGGCCCGAACTCGCCCCGCACCGCCTCGAACACCGTGGGGATGTGGCGCAGGTAGGCCGCGGTGTCCCAGTCCTCGACCACGGGACGGGCCTGCTGGTGCGGGGCGGCCTCGGTCCGGTCGGGGCTGCTGTGCACGCCGTACACGGTCTTCAGCCCCGGTATGCCCGTCTGCACCCGGATCGCGGGATAGCCCTCGGACAGGCGGGCACGGATCGAGTCGAACAGTTCCGGGATGTCCCTCCCGTCGGCGTGTCCGTACGTTCCGACGCGCTCCCGGCTCGCGCCGCCGAGCAGTTGGTACAGCGGGAGACCGGCGGCCTTCGCCTTGATGTCCCACAGCGCGACGTCGACCGCGGCGATCGCGGCCATGGTGACGGGTCCGCGACGCCAGTAGGCGCCGCGGTACAGCGACTGCCAGGTGTCCTCGACGCGGTGCGGGTCGGTGCCGATGAGCAGGGGCGCCACATGGTCGCGCAGATACGAGGCGACGGCCAGTTCGCGCCCGTTGAGGGTGGCGTCCCCGAGGCCGGAGAGGCCGTCGTCGGTCGTGATCCTCAGCGTGACGAAGTTACGGCCGGGGCTGGTGACGACGACCTTCGCGTCGACGATCTTCATGAATGCGTTCTTCCTGAGCTGTGTGGAGCGGACGGTGGACGGTGGGACAGGCGGTGGTCGGCGGCGGGAGGGCGTCAGCCCTTGGAGGCACCTGAGGTCAACCCCGCCACCAGGTACTTCTGTCCGAGGACGGCGGCGAGGAGTACCGGCACCGTGATGAGGCCGGCGGCGGCCATCAGACCGCCCCAGTCGGTGCTCGCGTAGGAGATGAAGTTGAACAGCGCCACGGGCACCGTCCGGGTGTCTTCGTCGGCGAAGATCAGCGCGAACATGAAGTTGTTCCAGCTGAAGACGAAGGCCAGCAGGGACGCCGTGGCGGTGCCCGGCGCGGCCAGCGGCAGCGTGATGCGCCGGAACGCGCCGAAGGCGGACAGCCCGTCCGTGCGCGCCGCCTCCTCCAGCTCGACCGGCAGCCCCTCGAAGAAACTGATCATGATCCAGAGGATCAGCGGGACCGAGACGAACATATGGCTCAGAATCAGCACGGTGTAGGAGCCGACCAGTCCCGCCTGCGCGAACAGGTAGTACCAGGGGACCAGCAGGGAGACCGCGGGGACGATGCGCGCGACGAGGATGAGGGAGCCGGTACGGCGCATCCGGAACCGTCCCACGGCCCAGGCGGCCGGTACGGCGATGATCGCGGAGAGCACGGTGGACACCACGCCGACGAGCAGGGAGTTGCCCATCGGCCGCAGGATCTGCCCCGTTCCGAGGACGTTGCGGAAGTTGTCCAGGGTGGGGGAGAACCACAGGCCGACGGTCGGGTCGGTCACCTGGACGTTCGTCTTGAAGGCGGCGGCGAACATCCAGATGACGGGCAGCGCGAAGACGAGCGTCACGACGGCGATGGCGATGCCCCGCAGCCAGGATCCGTAACGGCGCCGGGCGGCGGGACTCATGCGTTCTTCCTTCCGGTACGGCGGCGCAGCAGGACCACGACGCCGATGATGAAGAGCGTGAACAGGGCCAGGACCGCCGACGCGAGGCCGTACTCCTGGTAGTCGAAGGTCAGGCCGTAGGCGTAGACGTTGAGGGTCTCCGCCTCGAAGTCGGAGCCTCCGCCCGCCCCCTTGGTCGCGTAGAGGACGTCGAACGTCTTGAGCGCGTCCACGGCGCGCAGGACCAGGGCGGTGGCGAGTGTCGGCCCGAGCATCGGCAGGATGACATGGCGGAACCGCTGCCAGCCGTTGGCCCCGTCGACCAGGGACGCCTCCTCCGGCTCCGCGGGGAGCGTGGTCAGACCGGCGAGCAGGAGCAGCGTCATCATCGGGGTCCACTGCCACACGTCGATGAGCATCAGGGTCGGCAGGGACTGGCTCACCGAGCCGAGGAACTCCTGCGGCGGCAGCCCGAGCGAGGTGAGCAGATGGTTCGCGATGCCGTTGCTCGGGTCGAGGATGAGCAGCCAGAGGATGCCGATCGCGACCGGTGTGGTGAGCAGCGGGATGATGAGCACCGTACGGACCCAGCGCATGGCCCGGAACGGCTTGCGCATGAGCATCGCGAGGGCGAGACCCAGCACGGTCTCCACCAGTACCGCGCCCACGGTGAAGATCACCGTGCGCCGGGCGGCGGGCCAGAAGCGGCGTGAGTCGCCGAGGGATTCGAAGAAGTTCTGGAGACCGACGTAGTTCTTGTCGGAGTTCACCGCGCCGAAGGCGTCGGTGAGGCTGAGGTTGAGTGTGAAGGCCAGCGGAAAGACGATCATCAGACCGACAAAGCCGAGCGCCGGTGCGAGCATCGCCCACCGGAGACGCCGGTTGGCCTGCTCGAAGGACCGGGCCGCGCGCGGGCGGGAGCCTCGTACGGGCTGCTTCCGCGTGTCGCGCACGGCGCGCGGCGTCCCGTCCGGCGTGGTCGTGGTGGTCTCGGTGGTGTGCATCAGGACTCCCTGTGGCGGTTGTCGCGGACCAGGAAGTCGTTGAACTCGGCGTCCGCGTCACGGGCGACCGGCGCCACCCGCTTGCCGAGGATCCCGGCCACCAGCGGGCGTCCGACGATGTCGCGCGAGCGGCCGACCTGGAGGACCTGGGGCCGGTCGTAACCGATGCCGCGCCGCGCGTTGGTCCGCATGGCCGCGGCGAGTTCGGGCGGGAACGCGGCCAGCGTCCTCGGGTCCGACCACACCGACCGGCGGGCTCCGGGTATCCCGGCCGCCTGGAGTTCCGCCACCATCTCCGGTCCCGAGGCCCACCGGATGAACTCCCACGCCTCGTCGCGCAGAAGGGAGAAGCGGTTGATGCCCAGGCTCCAGGAAGGGATGTTGTGCGGCCGGGCCCCGGCCGGACCGGCCGGGAAGGGGGCGAAGCCGACGGTCTCTCCCACGGTGGAGATCTTCGGGTCGAGGAAGTTGCTGTAGATGGCGTCGGCGTCCACGTAGAAGGCCGCCTTCCCCTGCGCGAAGACCGGCATGGCCTGTTCGAGGCTCATGTTGGTGGCCCCGGGCGGCCCGGCCCGCTCCAGCAGCCTGCCGTAGTAGGTGTACGCGGCCACCGCCTCCGGCGATCCGATGCCGGACGCTCCGTCGACGACGAAGTCACCGCCGTGGGAGTAGAGGAAGCTCGACCACTGGCTGACGGCGCCGTTGCGCTGCCCCCTGCCGACATAGCCGAAGAAGTTCCGGCGGCGGTCGGCGAGTTCGAGCGACATCTCCATCAGGTCGTCGAGCGTTCCGGGCGGTCCGCCCAGCGACTCCACCAGATCCTTGCGGTAGTAGAGCGTCGGGCGTTCGGTCACCACGGGGACGCTCAGGACCTTGCCCGCGGTGACCGACACCTCGCGCGGGGCGTCCTGGAAGTCCGCCCAGCCGTACGAGGCGTCGCCCTTCACCAGGCCGGTGAGATCGGCGAGCCAGCCGTTGCGCCCGAAGAGCAGCTGGTCCTGGAGCGCCCGGACCATCATGACGTCCACGTCGGTTCCGGAGGCGTTGAGCTTGACGTTGTAGCTGTTGGTGAGCTGGTCGGCGGTGAGCAGGGTCATGGAGACCCTGCGTCCGACGCGGCTCTCGAATTCCTCGATGCGCTGTCTGATCGCCTGGGACCAGACATGGTTGATCGCCATGATCCTTAACGGCGCGTTCGCCGAGGCGGTGCCGCCCCCGGTCGAACAGGCACCGAGCGACCCCATGCCCGCCGCGGCCGCGAGACCGGCGGCGGCCTTGCCGAAGGAGCGCCGGCTGAGGAACTGGCTGCTCGTGGACATCATCGTCCTCGTCTTTCTGGTGCGGTACGTCCCGATCCATCCGATCCGTCTGGTCCAACTGGTAGGACCAGTTGGGGCAGTGACAGGGACCGTAGCAAGAGACACCACGCGCTGAACAGGCTCCGGCGCCGGTATGACGCTGTGTCCGTCGCGGCGCCACGGAACGTGCCGGGGCGGTGGCCCTAGCCCTGGTGGTCGTCGCGGCCGAGCAGGGACTCGATGTGCTGCCGGGCCATCGCGTTCACACTGACATCGAGATCGGCGCCGTACGTGCGCAGCCCGAGTGTCAGATGGGCCCGCATCCGTGCGCAGGCCAGCTCCACGTCACGGGCCTGGATCGCTTCGAAGATCTCGGGGTGGTGCGGGACGCCGGGCTCACCGATCGACGGGTCGGAGTTCGAGCGGAGCATCATCTCGAACATCATCCCGCTGATCGAGGAGAGCATGATCCGCAGAACGGGATTGCCGCTCGCCGCGGCGATCGCGTCATGGAAGTCGACGTCCGCCTGCGCCTTGGCGACGACATCGGTGGCCGTCTCCACGGCGTCCCTGGCGGCCCGCATCGCCGACATGTCCTCGGCGCTCGCGCGTTCCGTCGCCAGTCTGACGGTCTCGACCTCAAGCGGTACGCGCGCCTCGATGAGCTGCCGGACGGTGGGCCGGCCGGCGCGGTACAGGGAGTCGTAGCTGCGGGCCTGGCCGGGTGTCTGCTCCCGGACGAACGACCCGCGGCCCGGCGCGACCTCGATCAGATGCTGGGCCTCAAGGCGCCGCAGCACCTCGCGGACCACGTTCCGGCTGGAGCCGAACCGCGCGGCGAGTTCACGTTCGGAGGGCAGTTTCGTGCCGACGGCGATCTCTCCGGACCGGATGTCATGCTCCAGCTGACGCGCGATGCGTTCGGTCAGGAGCCCGCGCTGGGCGGGAGGTGCACCACGATCCGGCTGCGGGGAAGGGGCAGACGGCATACGCAGCAGAGTACAGGGGGTGACGCGCGCCCGTGGGGCGGGAGCGGAGGGGCGCGGTGATGCTCGCCCCGGGGACCGGACCGGTGATGCCCGCCCCGGGGACCCGGCGGCGGGCATCACCGTACGAGGGAGGTCAGAAGTCCCGCATCGTGTCCTTGATCCAGCCCAGGCTGTTGGGTACGGAGGAGTAGACCGTACGGCCGCCCGAGCAGTCGGCCGGGTCGCCCTGAGGGGGCCGCGAGACCACGCCGATCTGGTAGCGCGCCCCGTCCACCAGCTTGAACAGCGGGCCACCGGAGTCCCCGTAGCACGGCTTGCCGTCGATCGCGGTGGTCAGGATCCCGGGGAAGGAGTTGTCCACGACGCGCTCGGTGCCCCGGCGCAGCCGGTTGTCGTTCGCGCCGCTGGACGAGGTGATTCCGTAACCGAAGACATAGGTCGTGGCACCGATCGCGGAGTGTTTCGTCGCCATGGACACCGGCTCGGCGTTCGCGGACCGGCCGAGCTTGATCAGCGCGAGATCCTGGAGATCGCGCGACTTGGTCAGCGATACGGCCACGACCCCGCCACCGGTGTCCGAGTACACGCTCTTCACCCGCACCTTGAGCCGGCTGTAGGCGATCTTCGGGCCGTCACCGCCGTTCTCCCTGACGCAGTGCTTGGCGGTGAGAATCCAGTAGTTGTCGATGATCGACCCGCTGCAATGCGGGCTGCCGTCGAGCGAGATCGCGGCGATTCCGCGGGACTCGGGCTTGGTCCCTCCGATGATCTGCGCTTCGAGGCTTCCGTCGTCGCTGTCCTGTTCGACGGCGACGGGCGAGGACGGTGCGCCCGGGGATTCCTGGGCCTGCGCCGACGCCGGTGTCAGTACGCCGGCGAGCGGCAGCAGCAGCGCCGCGAGCGCGGCGGCCGGACGGATTCTGTTCCTCCGCATGTTCCCCCCTGAAACATGGTGCGCAAGGGCCTTTTGACGCCCTTGCGCGTGACGTGACGATGAAGCTACCGGATACCGCTGAATGTGTGTTCGGTATTTACCGGAGTTCCGTCGGTCCTCTGTGCGCACCGGAATTCGGAATTCGGCGCTCCGGCCGGTGGCCGCCCGAGGGGCCGCACCTTCCCGGAATCCGGGACGCATCACGAAACGACCGCGGAATTATCACAGTTCGACCCGGAAGAATGCGTTCTGACGGAATCCGCGGTGGTGGGCGATGTTCCGCGATAAAAGGGGAGACATGATGCCGGTGGAAGAAGTACGGGACGAACTGAAGCACCTGCTGGGCCGTTGCGAACGGTGGTTACGCATGGAGGAGGCGGTGCGCGATCTCCTTCCCGACACCGAGGGCCTGGCCGGGGACATCACACGGCTGGAAGCCCTGCGCACCCGTGCCCTGTCGAGCATGCTCAACGTGGCCCTGCTCGGCCGGCAGTCCTCCGGCAAGAGCTTCCTGATCAGCGGAGTCCAAGGCGGCCTGCGGTACGTCCCGATCACCGACGAGGACGGGATGCCCGCGGCCGAGTACCTCGGCATCCTTCCGTCGTCGGCGCGTCCCTCCACCGCCTGTCCCAGCACGGTCATCCCCGTCGGGGACGACGAGCCGGCCGCTCCGGAGGGCAAGGCCCTGCTGCGGGTGCGGTTCGAGGGCGGGGAGGTGGCGGACATCGGCACGGATCTGCCTCCCGCCGTGGTGGCCGCCTACGGAGCGGCCGACGGTGACGTCACCAACCGCAGGCCCGAGCACATCGGACGCCGTGTCGAGGCGATCGAGATGCTGGTCTCCGGAGCCAGCCTGCCGGTCAAGCTCTTCGATCTGCCCGGCTCGGAGTCGCCGGTCGAGGAGCACGAGTTCATCATGCGGGAGGCATGGGGAGAGGCGGACTGCTTCATCTACGCGAGCCAGGCGGCCTCGGCGCTGACCGCCACCGAACTCCAGCTCATCAGGGACCTGTACGCCCATCACATGCACGGCAACGCCGGCAAGCGGGTGCTGTGGGTCCTGACCGGGATCGACCTCGCCACCCAGCGGGAGCAGGGCCAGGCTGCCTGGAAGAGCGTGCTGGCCACGAACAACGAGTACCTGCACACGCACTTCGGGGGCCAAGGCGGACAGTTCATCGGGGAGGGGTTCCTGCCGGTCTCGGCCGCCTGGGAGGCCGAAGCGGACTTCAAGGAGGCCAGGGGCGAGGACGGAGGCTCCCTCAGACGCCTCAGCGGCATGGAGGCGTTGCGCGACCGTCTCCGGAAACTGATGGAGTCCGGCGCCGGAAACGTCCACCTCACCAAGGTGGCCGACGAGGCGCGCTGGCTGGTCCGCCGCCGTCAGCGCGACATCGCCGACACGCTCGACACCCACCAGGTGGCCGTGGGCGACCTGATGGCGCAGCGGGACGGCCTGCGCGAGCGTGTGGACGGCGCGGAGCACTCCCTGGAGCGTATCCGGGCGGAGCTCGACCGTGAGATGCAGCGCAGGATCCGGGCGGCGCAGAAGCCGTTCGGTGATCTGGCCCATGAACTCCACCGCGAGCTCGACCCGTTGATCGACGACGGCAATCTGAGCGCCGAGCACGTCAACGAGATCGATGTGCGTCAGGTCCAGGTGTTCAGCCGGTGGATGACCGCGCCCGGGGGTCCGGCGACCCTCTGGGAGAGCGAGTTGCGGACGCTCGACGGCAACGCCCGCCGGCTGTTGCGGGCGGACCTCGGGGTGGAGACCGACGCCCATCTGGTCACCGCCGATCCGCTGGACACGAGCTTCTTCCCGATGCGGTCGGACGGCCGCCGGCCCCTGACCGTCTACGGTCTGGTGCAGACCGTGGCCAACACCGTCAGCGTCGCCGGTCCCATCGCGGGCGGCGCCGTCTGGCTGACGACCAGCCTCAGCCTCGCCACCATCGCCGTTCCCGCGGGCGCGGCGGTCGTCACGGCCATCGCCATCGCCAAGGTCACTGACCTGCTCAAGGACCGTGAGTCCAAGGTCCACAAAGCACGCCAGGAACGCAAGGAGATGATCGACGAACAGGTGAAGCAGGCGCGCGCCACCTTCGAGGACGTCGCGCGGAGCCAGGGCCTGCTCCTGGTCGACGCCGTCGAGAACCATCATCTACGGCACCAGGCGCGGCTGAGGTCGACCCTGACCCAGATCATGGAACGCATGGACGCGGACGACACCGCCCACAGCCGCGCCGTCATCGACCGTCTCGCACCCGTCGACGAGGAGGGCCGACGCCTGGTCACCGCGTTGCAGGACCTGAGCGACGGCTTCAGGACCACCCCGCGTCCCGACCGCTCACGCCTCGCCTGAGCGGGACGTGGCGGGGTCGTGCTCCCCACGGCTGAGAGCGCCGGGCCACCACGCCTTCGGGCCGATGTCGCGTACCAGCGCCGGTACCAGCAGCGAGCGGACGACCAGCGTGTCCAGCAGGACACCGAAGGCGACGATGAACGCGATCTGCACGAGGAAGGCGAGCGGAATGACGCCCAGCGCCGCGAACGTCGCGGCGAGCACGACACCCGCCGAGGTGATGACACCCCCCGTGGCGGTCAGCCCCCGCAGAACGCCCTCGCGCACCCCGTGCCGCAGCGACTCCTCCCGGACCCGTGACATGAGGAAGATGTTGTAGTCCACGCCGAGCGCCACCAGGAAGACGAACCCGTACAGCGGCACGGACGAGTCGGTGCCTCCGAAGCCGAACACATGCCGGAAGACCAGGGACGAGATCCCCAGCGTCGCAAGGAAGTTGAGAGCCACGGTGGCCACCAGCAGCAAGGGCATCATCAGCGAACGGAGCAGCCCGACCAGGATCACCAGGATGATCACGAGCACCACGGGCACGATGAGCGAGCGGTCGTGCTCCGCGGTCCGCTGCGTGTCGTACCGCTGGGCGGTGTAGCCGCCGACCAGGGCGTCCGCGTCCGGTACGGCGTGGACGGCGTCGCGCAGCCGGACCACGGTGTCCATCGCCGCGTCGCTGTCGGCCGCGCTCCGCAGGGTCACATCGACCCGCGCCCGTCCGTCGACGACCAGCGGCTCCCCGGCGCCCGGCCGTCCCTCCCCGGTCACCGGCGCCGCCGAGGCGACCCCGTCGGTGGCCTCCGCGGCGGCGGTGACCTCGGCGATCCGGCCGGCGTCGGCGATGACGACCGCCGGATTGCCGGAACCACCGGGGAAGTGCTCGCCCAGCGTCCGCTGGGCGGCGACCGACGGGGCGTCGTTGACGAAGATCTCGTCGAGGGGGACGCCCTTCGAGGCCAGCGTGGGGGCGAAGGCGGCGCAGGCGAGCAGCGCGGCGAGGGAGACTGCCCACACCTTGCGGGGCGCGCGGTCCACGAGGTCGGCGATCCTCACCCAGACACCGTGCCCGCCCGACTTCTCGGCGGCGGGCCGGGGCTTGGCGGGCCAGTACGCGGCCCTGCCGAGCAGGACGAGAGCGGCCGGAAGGAAGGTCAGTGTGGAGAGCACCGCGCAGACGATGCCGATGGCACCGACCGGTCCGAGCGCGCGGTTGTTGGTGAGATCGCTGATCAGCAGGGCGAGCAGGCCGAGGGCGACGGTGGCGGCGCTGGCGGTGATCGCGCCGGACGACTGCCGCAGCGCGGCGCGCATCGCCGTGATCCGGTCGCCGCCGGACCCGAGTTCCTCACGGAAGCGCGCGGTCAGCAGGAGCGCGTAGTCGGTGGCGGCCCCGATCACCAGGATGGACAGGATCCCCTGCACCTGACCGTCCACCCGTACGATCTCGTGGTCGGCGAGGACGTAGACGACCGCGCAGGCCAGCCCCAGGGCGAAGACCGCCCCCACGATGATGACCAGCGGCAGCAGCACACTGCGGTAGACGAGCAGCAGGATCAGCAGCACCACCGCGAGGGCGACCCCGAGCAGCAGCCCGTCGATGCCCGCGAAGGCCTCGGAGAGATCGGCCTGACTGGCTGCCGGGCCGGCGATGCGCGCGGTGGTCCCCGCGACACCGTCGGCGGCCTGCTGGATCCGTTCCACCGTGGGCCGCAACTCGTCGCCGAGGCCGGGACTCAGGGGGACGACGCCCTCCAGCGCGCGTCCGTCCTCCGACGGCAGGGCGGGGGAGACGGCGTCGCCGACACCGGGGGTGCCCGCGAGCGCGGCGAGGGCGTCCGTCGCGGCCCTCCGCTGCTCCTCGCCGATCCGGCCGCCGTCCCCGTCGGCGGTCCACACGACGATCGCCGGCACCGTCTCCTGCTGCTGGAAGGCCCGTTGGGCGTCGATGACCCGGGTCGATTCGGCGCTCCTGGGGAGGAAGGCGGCCTGGTCGTTGGTGGAGACCTCGCCGAGCCTGCCGGCGTACGGGCCCAGGGTGCCCCCGACACCGCACCAGACGACGAGCAGGACGACGGGGACCAGCCAACGGGCCCATCGCGGGGTACGGGACATCGCTCTCCTCGGAAACGCTGTAGACGCGGCAACGCGAGAAACGCGGAAACGCGGGGACACAGCAGCACGGCAACACGGAACGTACGACCGGGGCACATGGGAGCCCCGGGAACCATCTCAACAATAAAGTATCTCAATCATTGAAATACTTTACGGTGCGGTGGTGCCGCCGGTGTGCGCGGGGGTGCGCGAAGAGGGGCTGTGGTGTTCGGGCGGAACCCCGCCGGGGAGCGGTGTGCGGGGCCGGTGCGCCGTTGTGGGGCCCGCTCACGCCTTCGCGGTGCGCGCGCTCTCCAGCTCGTCGTTCATGCCGGTGAGAAAGCGCAGGATCACCGACAACTCCGCCTCGCTGAAGGGTTCCTGGGCCCGCCGGGTCGCCTCCGCGAGCGGCCGGAAGAAGGCCCGTGCCACCGGGCGGGCCCCCGCCGCGTAGTGCAGGTGGACCACTCGGCGGTCGTCGCTGTCGCGGGAGCGGCGGACATGGCCGGCGCGCTCCAGCCGGTCGAGGCAGGCGGTGACGGCGCCGGAGGTCAGCCCGAGGGTGTCCCGCAGCCGGCCGGGCGTCAGCGGCTCGTCGGCGTCCAGGATCGCCGCGAGCGCCTGGACATCGGTGGCGTGCAGCCCCTGGCCGGACGCGAAGCCGTGGACCAGCCGGTTGATCTCGCCGTTCATCCGGCGCAACTGGGTCGCGTACGCCTGGAGATCCGCCGGTGCCGGACGGTCCTGGTCCGTGTCCCCGCTCTCTCGGTCCGCTGTGCTGGCCACGCGTTCACCTTAGCCGGTGGGCGAAGCGGGCCGCGGAAGGAGTCGATGGCCGAAATTGGCGTGTACATCACATCCATGATGTCGCACCCCTTGTCTCACCCGGTCGCGCTTTGTAGCTTGGCGCAGGCGCTGCTGGAAGCGCTTTCTACGCATTCTCTCCGCACGGCGAACCGATGAGGTGAGCGGAATGCCCAGGTCAGGCCGGAGCCGGTTGGTGATCTCCGCGGGTGTGCTGCTGATGGCGCTTCTCGCGCCACCGGCCCTCGCCCAGGACGGCGACCCGATCGACGACCCCTTGCCGGACCCCGTCGTCTCCCGGCACGGTCTGGTGCTCGAAGAGTTCGCGGCCCTCCCGAAGTCGGAGCCGGTCCCGCCCCCCACCGATGCCCGGTTGCAGCGCTGGGCCCGTATCAACTACCTCGGTGAGGTCCCCGACCGCTCGGGACGGTTGTACGTCCCCGATCTCAACGGCACGCTCTATCTGCTGGACCGCGCGGGCGCCCCGCGCGCGTACCTCGACGTGGGCGCGGCCGTGGGCCCCGACTTCTGGTCGCACCGGGGACTGGGCAGCGGGTTCGGCTTCGTGGCCTTCCACCCGGGCTTCGCGCACAACGGTGTCTTCTACACCGTCCACACCGAGGCACGCGACGCGCTGACCACCAAGCCGGTCGACCTGCCGGCGCCCGCCACCACACGCGTCCACTCCGTGATCACCGAATGGACCGCGGACGATCCCGCGTCCGGAACGTTCAGCGGGACCCGGCGCGAGGTGATGCGGCTCGGATTCCAGGACGTCTTCCACAACATCCAGGAGATCGGCTTCGACCCGAACGCCCGCCCCGGGCAACGGGACTTCGGCCTCCTCCATGTCGCCGTGGGCGACGGCGGGGCGGGCGCGGGCGGCACCGTCCCCCAGGACCTGACCGCGCCGCAGGGCAAGATTCTCCGGATCGACCCCCGCGGCCACGACGGGCCGGGCGGGAAGTACGGCATCCCCGCCTCGAACCCCTTCGTCGGACAGCCCGGCCGGCTCGGCGAGATCTACGCGTACGGACTGCGCGACCCCCACCGGTTCAGTTGGGACACCGGCGGACGCCACCAGATGTTCGTCGGGCACATCGGCGAGCACCGGATCGAATCCGTCTACGAGGTCAGGGCGGGCGACAACTTCGGCTGGAGCGAGCGCGAGGGCCCCTTCGCCTACCGCAAGGCCGACAACCCCACCTGCGGGGTCTTCCCGCTCCCGGCCGACGACGCCGGGAACGGCTACACCTACCCGGTGGCGGCCTTCGACCACAACCCGCCGGCGGACCGCCCCTGCGCCGACAGCGGGAACGCGCTCATCGGCGGATTCGTCTACCGCGGACGGCTGATTCCCGAGCTGTACGGCAAGTACGTCTACGCCGAGGGCGTGAGCGGGCGCGTCCTCTATTCGGAGGTGCGCGAGATGCGCCGCGGCGGACCGCTCGCCCGCGTCCACCAGCTCCGGATATTCGACCCCCGGGGCGCCGTGACCTCGATGCGGTCGCTGGCCGGCGACGAGCGCGTCGACCTCCGCTTCGGTACGGACCGGGCGGGCGAGCTGTACGTCCTGTCGAAGGCCAACGGCACGATCTGGAAGGTGACCGGTGGGCGGTAACGGCGCTCTGAGAGCCGCGGGGGCGCTGGTGCTGGCCGCCGGACTGCTGGGCGCCACGCTCGCCCCCGCCGAACGGGCGACCGCCGCCTCCGCTCCCGTACCGGCGAACCTGCGGCCGAACCTCGTCGCGTACTACGACTTCGCCCACCCGGTACGCGGAAATCCCGCCTGGGAGCGCGACCGCGGCCGGTCGGGAACCGACCTCCAGCTCGTCAACGGCGGTACCCGGATGCGGGTATGGGACCGCGAGCGCGGCCCCGTCCTGCGGACCGGACAGATCGCGCCCGCCACCGCGGGCAACGACGACTGGAAGGCCGGGGTCTACGCCGAGGACGGTGTGGCCTCCCTGCGCGCGTTCAACGGCGTACAGGAGACCACCGTCATGGGCTGGTTCAAGATGACCGGCGAGAACCCGGGCCTCAACTCGAACTCCGCCGACCCCGTCGACCGTTACGGCGCCATCGGACTGGCCGGCATCCTCTCCGGCACCTCCCAGGGCCACGATGTGCGCGCCCTGCTCGAACTCATCACCGTGGGCGGCGAGATGAAGGTGGTCGCGCTCGGCCGCCGTCTGGACGGCGGGAGTTCACAGACCTTCGCCGCCGACGCCGACTGGACGACGCTGCTGCCCCGGGGCGACTGGGTGTTCCTCGCGGCCACCTTCGACTACGACGACGGCACCATGGCGCTCTACCGCAACGGCCGCCCCCTGCCCGGCTCCTACACCCTCACCGGCGACCCCTGGTCCGTCCAGGGCGAACCGGAACCCGACACCGCGTCACCGACCAACCCCCGGGGCATCAAGATCGGCGGCAGCTACCCGCAGAACACCAGGGAGGCCAACTCCTGCGACTGCCGAATGGACGACCTGATGTTCCTCGACCGGGCCCTGCCCCCGGACGAGATCCTGGCCCAGTACCGACGCAGCAGGTGAGGAATTCCGGCCGCCCGGTCGGCCCTCACCTGGCACACCCCAGGCGCATTCGTTCGGCGGTCACCGTCGACCTCCAGCACCGCAACCTGAACCTGCTCGGCCGCCATAGCTTCACCGCCTCGACCCCGGTCGCCGGGACCCTGAGCCCGCTGCGCGACCCGGACGCGCCCGAGCCGGATGAGGACGAAGAGGACGAGGAGTGAGTGCGAGGGTGCTGCCCGACGGTCACACAGGGCTCTCGATTTCGGCCCGCACACGTCACTTCTGGTCTGCGCCGGGTTCCGCGCTGATGGATGCCTGGTAGACATCCGCATAGGTAGGGGAATCCTTGACCAGGTCGTCGCAGAAAGCGGCGACGTCGGTGCCGATGAGTTTCACAACCCCCTTTCCTGCGGCGACGCCCTCCTCGAAGAAGTCGACGATCCCGGGGAGCAGAGGCCCGTCAGGCAGGCTGATCGGTCCGACCTTGAACAGGTACTTCTGCATCTCCTTGTAGACGATCCGGTAGTCCGGAGGGAGTGCCTTGACCCGAGCCACGTGTGCCCGCCACTGTTTCTTGCCTTCGATGATGTCCTGGATGCTCACGTCAGCCTCCCAGTCGGCTCAATTTTCTCGCGACGTTCCTGTTCAACTGCTCGCGCCACCGGTCGCGATAGGTCAGGGCCCCTGCTCCGCCGGCCAGTGCGGTGCAGAAGCCCTGGATGTCGTCGCCGAGCACCTCGTGGACGCTCTGGCCGTCCGCCGCCGCCACTTCGAGCAGCCCCAGGGCAGAGTCGAGGATCGGCATCAGGTTGCGGCCGGTGAAGTCCCCGTAGGGGAAGAGACGGACGATGATCTGCCCCCACGCCGCCCGGTAGTCGTCTGGCAGGACCTCGGCCCGGGTCTCGAATGCTTTCCATTCCCTGGTGAGATCGTTGCCTGTGGCCTTCTCCCAGAAGTTCAACTCCTGTCTCCCTTGAGCCTGTCGATGCGTGATGAGAGGTACTGCCATTTTGCCCAGAACGTCGCGAGTTCCTCGCGTCCGGAGTCGTTGAGCGCGTAGAACTTGCGGGGCGGACCAACCCCGGAGGGTCGTTTCGTCACCCGGACAAGCCCGTTCCGCTCCAGGCGCAGCAAGATCGTGTACACCGTCCCCTCGATGACGTCGGCGAAGCCGAGTTCATTCAGCCGGCGGGTGATGGCGTACCCGTAGGTTTCCTCGCTGCCGATGATTTCGAGCACGCACCCTTCGAGCGTGCCCTTCAGCATCTCGGTCAGGTCCTCCACCGCGGGTGCTCCTCAGCTTGGCCACTACTACGTCATACCGAGTACCGCTATACCGTATCACCGAGTAGTGGAACGGTGATGTCTCCGGTGGACGCAACCCCGTGCCGAAGGCTCCGGACGAGCGGCCCTGTGTCGCCTGAGAGCGGCGCGCCGCTCGCGCGCCGTCATGGTGGAGCCCGCGCTCACCCAACTCGCGCAGCTCACCGCGTCCGAGACGCACCGCCGGGACCGCGCGATCGTCGCCGTCAGCGTCAACCCCGAGGCCGGCACCCCGGTGCCCGGCTGTGCGACTACGCGCACGAGATCGACGGCGTACGGGTGATCTACTACGTCACCGCCCTGAGGGCTGCGCTTATCTCGGGTCCATGTGGCCCTCGTTGTAGTTCAGGGCTTTGCTGCTGTGTGAGGGGCGTGAGTGACGGTCCCGCCTCACATAGGATGACGGTGTGTCTCAGAGCCCTGATCAGCCGCTCCTGCCGTCTCGTCATCAAGTTGGCAGCCTTCGTGAGTTCCTCCATGGAAGGATGCACTCGGCTGCCTCAGCCACCATCCGGCTGGACGGTGCACCGTCTCAACCTGCGGGCTCGCCTCTGGATGACGTGAGCAAGGTTTCCAATGCCCTGTATGAGGTTGTCGACGGTCTCGCCAGGCGGGTTCTGGACGCGGTTTTTTCCGGACAATCGAACGCTAAGGCGCATGACGCATGGGTCGCGCTCTTGCTGATCGCCCAGAACTGGCGGGACTCACCTGATCTGCCGGCAGACCTGAAGACCGTGGTTGATGAGGCTTTGCCACTCTGATAGACGGTGGTAACGGGTGGATCGTCACCAGCCGAACTCTCGTCAGGTCACGGCTCCTGGCGTCCAACTGCGCGGAGCCTGGCATCGGCTTCAGCGGGTGTGTCGTAGTGGCCGGGTCGAGCCAGGAGGACCGAGCACCTGGTTCGCCGACTTCTCCAGCCGGAACCACGGCGGGGACGCTACCCGCGGACTGCGTGGCGGCAGCGGCTCGTCCACCAGCCATCGCAGGGACCGGGCCAGGTCCAGGAGGGTGAGCTGCTTCCGGTTCAGGCCCCGCTCGGAGCAGCAGGTCAGCAGCAGCGCGGACCGGATGCCGTACGCCTTCTCGGTGTTGAGCGACGCAGCCGCCCCCTTGCCGATCCCCGTTGTGCGGATCCGGTGCTGACGAGGAGATGGGAGCCGGCGCCGCTTCCGTCGCCAGTCGGAAACACGTTGCGCACGGCCGGGACCTGGCAGCAAGAAATACACGCCGAGCCGGACCACTGGCTGAGACATGTGATCCGGCACGGCGCGGGCGGGTGTCACCGTGACATGCGCTGGTGATGCGGATTGTTCGATGGTCCGGCTGGTATCAGCAGGCGGGGACGTTTCTGGCGCTGACGAGTTCGGAGGAGACGTACTTGTTCTGTACGGGAATGCGGTACCAGCGCCGGTTCTCGGTCCTGTTCAGGACGTAGCATTCGAGGAGAACGGTCTCCCCCTCGTAGATGGCGCCCCACTCGTTGTCGTCGCGGATCGCGGCGTCGTAGCGGATGGGGGTGACGGCATTGCCGACCGTGCCCGTGTAGTACGTGACGGCCGGGGCCGCGTGCGGCGTTGTGGGGTTGGCCGCCACGGCGACTCCGGTTCCCGCGATCGCGAGTACGGAAAGCGCCGCGACGGTCCTGATGCGACTGCGCATTTTGTGCATCATTCACTCATTTCCTCGGGTGGGAAAACTCTCCTCTCCTTTATGGCACCCGGAGAACGCGCGGAACAGATCCTGGAGACGCTTACCACCCTTACGAGAACGCGGCGTGTATGATAGCGGTCGCGCACGCGCCGAAATATCTCCGTGCGCGCCGGGGTGAATATGTAATTCCCTTTATGGAATAAGCCGGAATCCTTCCTGTGTGGATTTCGGAAGAATTCGACATAGGCTGCACTTCCGTCAAGTGCGGACGACTTCGGTGTTGCCGTAAACGGACGGCTCTTCCGCGGCTCGAACGGCGGGCGGCCGGCTCGCACCCGGTACCTCGGCGTCTGACGCGAGGCTGGGCCGCTCGCCTTCCCGCTCTGTATGGCGGCATCACCGCTTGCTCCGCGACCGTACGACCTGCTTCACGCCGCGGTGTCGCCGCGGCTGAACCCCGGAGTGCCCGCGGCCGAGGCGGCGGAGACGGCCGGTCACAGCGTGGCAGTCGTGATGGACACCTACTGCGAGTGCGTTCGCGGGCGGCGGGAGGCGATGGTTCGGCGCATCATTGGAGCTCTTGGCGAAGACCCCGGAGCACTGCGAGGTTGAGCGGACCGGACCACTCAACCTCGGCGGCACACCATGGGCACCATCTCCGTCGGGCGGAGCGGAGAGAGGCGTGGTGGATCGATCGCCCCCGGGTGCCAGGGCTCAGCTCTTTTGTGAAGGGCTGTGTGCGGGCCGGTGGCGCCGCGCGTCATCGGCTCGCGGCGCCACCGCGTGGGTACCGGTATCGGCGCGGGTCAGCCGTTCAGCCTGCGGAACAGCCCCTCCTGCACCACCGACACCAGCAGCCTGCCCTCCCGGTCGTAGATCCGGCCCCGCGCCAGGCCCCGGCCGCCCGTGGCGATCGGGGACTCCTGGTCGTACAGGAACCACTCGTCGGCGCGGAACGGCCGGTGGAACCACATCGCGTGGTCCAGCGACGCCATGTCGAAGCCCCGCGGTCCCCACAGCGGCTCCACCGGGATGCGTACCGCGTCCAGGAGCGTCATGTCGCTCGCGTACGTCAGCGCGCAGGTGTGCACCAGCGGGTCGTCGCCGAGCGGGCCCACCGCGCGCATCCACACCGCGCTGCGCGCGTCCGCGCCGCTGATCTCCTCCTTGGTCCAGCGCAGCCGGTCCACGTACCGGATGTCGAACGGCTGGCGCCTGGCCATCCGCTCCAGCGGCTCGGGCAGCTCGCCCAGGTGCGCGCGGACCTCCTCGGAGACCGTGGGCAGCGAGTCAGGGTCGGGGAACTCCAGCCGGGGCGGGAGCTGGTGCTCGAAGCCGCCCTGTTCCGGGTGGTGGAAGGAGGCCGTCAGGTTGAAGATCGTCCGGCCCTGCTGGACGGCGGTGACCCGGCGCGCGGTGAAGGCCCGCCCGTCCTTGATCCGCTCCACCTGGTAGACGATCGGGACGCCGGGGCGCCCCGGGCGCAGAAAGTAGGCGTGCAGCGAGTTGACCGGCTGGTCGCCGTCGGTGGTGCGGCCGGCCGCGACCAGCGCCTGGCCCGCCACCTGCCCTCCGAAGACCCGCTGCAAGGACTCCTCGGGGCTGCGCCCGCGGAAGATGTCGACCTCGATCCGCTCCAGGTCGAGCAGATCGACCAGCCGCTCGGCGGGGTTCGTCATGGTGCGCTGTGCTCCCGTTCTCGGTTCATGCTCGTTCTCAGGTGCTGTACCACGCCGTACAGCCGTGGATGTGTCAGAGCTGGCCCACGGCCGTGACCCGGACGACCGCGAGCCCCTCCTCGTCGGAGGCGGCGAGGTCGACCTCGGCGGAGATGCCCCAGTCGTGGTCGCCCTTCGGGTCCGCGAAGCTCTGCCGGACCCGCCACAGCCCGTGCTCCGGGTCCTCCTCGATGGCGAGCAGCTTGGGCCCGCGGGCGTCGGGCCCGGTGCCCAGGTCCTCGTACTCGTCCCAGTACCCGTCCATCGCCTCGCCCCAGCGGTCCGCGTCCCAGCCCGAATCGCCGTCCAGCTCGCCCAGGTCGTACACCTTGTCCAGCGCGGCCAGTTCGACCCTGCGGAACATCGCGTTGCGCACGAGGACCCGGAAGGCGCGGGCGTTGGCCGTGACCGGCCTGACCTGGTCGGCCTTCTCCTGCGCCTGCTCGGCCGTCTCCACCTCGGGGTTGGCCAGTTGCTCCCACTCGTCCAGCAGACTGGAGTCGACCTGCCGGACCATCTCGCCGAGCCAGGCGGTGAGATCCTCCAGGTCCTCCGACTTCAGGTCGTCCGGAATGGTGTGTTCCAGCGCCTTGTACGCGCCCGCGAGATAGCGCAGCACGATTCCCTCGGTGCGCGCCAGCTCGTAGTGGGACGTGAACTCCGTGAAGGAGAGCGCCCGTTCGTACATGTCCCGGATCACCGACTTCGGCGAGACCGGATGGTCGCCGACCCACGGATGGCTGGTGCGGTACGTGTTGTACGCGTGGACGAGCAGCTCCTCCAGCGGCTTGGGGTACGTGACCTCCTGGAGCCGCTCCATCCGCTCCTCGTACTCGATCCCGTCCGCCTTCATCGCGCCGATGGCCTCGCCGCGCGCCTTGTTCTGCTGGGCCGCGAGGATCTGCCGCGGATCGTCCAGCGTCGACTCGACCACCGAGACCATGTCCAGCGCGTACGAAGGCGATTCGGGGTCCAGCAGCTCGAAGGAGGCGAGCGCGAACGTCGACAGCGGCTGGTTGAGCGCGAAGTCCTGCTGGAGATCGACGGTCAGCCGGACGATACGGCCCTCCGCGTCCGGGGTCTCCAGCCGCTCCACCACCCCGCCGTCCAGCAGCGAACGGTAGATCGCGATGGCCCGCCGGATGTGCCGGAGCTGCTGCCTGCGCGGCTCGTGGTTGTCCTCCAGCAGCCGGCGCATCGCCTCGAACGCGTTGCCGGGGCGGGCGATGACCGACAGCAGCATGGTGTGTGTGACCCGGAAACGCGAGTTCAGCGGCTCGGGATCGGAGCCGATCAGCTTGTCGAAGGTCGTCTCCGACCAGGCGACGAACCCCTCGGGCGCCTTCTTGCGCACCACCTTGCGGCGCTTCTTGGGGTCGTCGCCCGCCTTGTTCAGCGCCTTCTCGTTCTCCACGACGTGCTCGGGCGCCTGCGCGACGACGAAGCCCGCCGTGTCGAACCCGGCCCGCCCCGCACGCCCCGCGATCTGGTGGAACTCCCGGGCGCGCAGCGTGCGTACCCGCGTCCCGTCGTACTTGGTGAGCGCGGTGAACAGCACCGTACGGATGGGGACGTTGACGCCGACGCCCAGCGTGTCCGTACCGCAGATCACCTTCAGCAGCCCCGCCTGGGCCAGCTTCTCCACCAGACGGCGGTACTTGGGCAGCATCCCCGCGTGGTGCACCCCGATGCCGTGCCGTACGTACCGGGAGAGGTTGCGGCCGAACTTGGTGGTGAAGCGGAAGTTGCCGATCAGCTCGGCGATCTTGTCCTTCTCCTCGCGCGTGCACATGTTGATGCTCATCAGCGACTGCGCCCGCTCGACGGCCGCCGCCTGCGTGAAGTGCACGATGTAGACCGGTGCCTGCCGGGTCTCCAGCAGCTCGGTCAGCGTCTCGGTGATCGGGGTGAGGCGGTACTCGTAACTGAGCGGCACCGGACGGGTCGCGGACCGTACGACGGAGGTCGGCCGGCCGGTGCGGCGCGTCAGGTCCTCCTCGAAGCGCGAGACGTCCCCGAGCGTCGCGGACATCAGGACGAACTGGGCCTGCGGCAGCTCCAGGATCGGGATCTGCCAGGCCCAGCCGCGGTCCGGCTCGGCGTAGAAGTGGAACTCGTCCATCACGACCTGGCCGATGTCCGCGTACTTCCCGTCGCGCAGCGCGATCGACGCCAGCACCTCGGCCGTGCAGCAGATCACCGGCGCGTCGGCGTTGACGGAGGCGTCGCCGGTCAGCATGCCGACGTTCTCCGTGCCGAAGAGCTTGCACAGGTCGAAGAACTTCTCCGAGACCAGCGCCTTGATCGGCGCGGTGTAGAAGGTGACCTTGTCCTGCGCCAGCGCGGTGAAGTGCGCACCCGCCGCGACCAGGCTCTTTCCGGAGCCGGTGGGGGTGGAGAGGATCACGTTGGCGCCGGAGACCACCTCGATCAGCGCCTCCTCCTGAGCCGGATAGAGCGTGATGCCCTGGCCCTCGGCCCAGGAGGAGAAAGCCTCGAAGAGGGCATCGGGGTCGGCATCCGGCGGCAGGCGATCGATAAGGGTCACGTCCCCATCTTGCCCTCCTTCCGGCCGGATGAGGGAACCGGACAGCGGGCAGAAGATCATGAGAGATACGCTGCCGTGTCAACTGGGCATCAGGACAACTGGCTTCAGAGCCCTGAATCCCAGGACACGAGGCTTCACCCCGGACGGCTCAGAGCCTTCACGGGGGCACCGGACGAGCCCCGCACAGGGGCTCGCGACAACTGCAACGGGACGGGACGGATACGACCATGATGGGACCGGCACACTCTCTGTCAGGGGCGGCGGCCTGGCTGGGGGTGGGCGCCGCGGCGACCGCCGCGGGCTACACGATGCCCTGGCCGGTGCTGGTCGTCGGGGCGCTGATCTGCGCGGGAGCCGCGCTCGCCCCGGACCTCGACCACAAGGCCGCGACGATATCGCGGGCGTTCGGCCCGGTGTCGAGAACGCTCTGCGAGGTCGTCGACAAGCTGTCGTACGCGGTCTACAAGTCGACCAGGAAGCCGGGCGACCCCCGCCGGACCGGCGGCCACCGCACGCTCACCCACACCTGGCTCTGGGCCGTCCTGATCGGCGCGGGCGCCTCGGCCGTCGCGTACACGGGAGGCCGGTGGGGGGTCCTCGCGATCCTCTTCGTCCACCTCGTCCTCGCGGTGGAGGGCCTGCTGTGGAAGGCCGCCCGCGTCTCCAGTGACATCCTCGTCTGGCTGCTCGGCGCGACCAGCGCCTGGATGCTGGCGGGGATCCTGGACCAGCCGGGCAACGGCGCGAACTGGCTGTTCACCGAACCGGGCCAGGAGTACCTGTGGCTCGGCCTGCCGATCGTCCTGGGCGCGCTGGTGCACGACATCGGTGACGCGCTGACCGTCTCGGGCTGCCCGATCCTGTGGCCCATACCCCTCGGCCGCAAGCGCTGGTACCCGCTCGGCCCGCCGAAGGCGATGCGCTTCCGCGCCGGAGCCTGGGTGGAGGTGAAGGTGCTGATGCCCGTCTTCATGCTGCTCGGCGGGGTCGGCGCCGTGTTCGCGCTCAATCTGGTCTGAGCGGCCGGGCGGCGGCGCCGGCCCCGCGCGGGCCGCTCAGGCGCGGCGCGCCGCCCACACGGTGCGTTCGGTACGGACCACGAGGTCGTCGCGGCGCAGGATGCTGCGGGGGCCCTCGGTGTCGAGCAGAGCGTCGAGGACGGTCAGGTCCTCGGCGTCGAGGGTGGGGGCTGCGCCGGCGCGCAGCCGCCGCAGGCTGCTGAGCGCGTACGGGCCGACCTTCTCGTTCCGCGAGCCGTCGATGTCCACGGTGATCGTGCGCTCGCCCTCGACGGTGAACCCGGCGGCGGCCAGCTTGGGACCCCAGTCGGCCCCGCGGTGCGGCACGTGCTCGGCGTGGAGGTGCGCGAGGGCGGCATGGCAGCGCTCCTCCAGACCGGGCCGCTCCGCCGGGGCGTCCTCGGGCAGGAAGCGCGGGAAGTCGGCCAGCTCGACGACGGCGAACAGACCACCGGGCGCGAGCAGGCCGTGGACCTCGCGCAGGGCCCGGTCGGGGTCGGCCATGTGGTGCATCGACGCCGACGCCCACACCAGTTCGGGCCGGCCCAGTTCGGGCCAGTCCGCGTCGAGGTCGGCCACCACCGTACGGACGCGGTCGGCCAGCCCGCGGGCCCCGGCCTTCTCCCGCAGACGGCTCAGATGGCCGGCCGACGCGTCGACGGCGGTCACCTCCGCCTCGGGGAAGCGCGCGAGCAGGGCGAAGGTCCCGGTTCCGGTCCCGCATCCGAGGTCGAGGACATGGCGCGGGGCGCGCCCGACGGGCAGCCAGGCGGTGAGGGACGCGATGTGCTCGCCGAGTACGTCGGCGTCCAGGTCCAGGGTCTCCGCCTGGTCGGTGTCGTCCTGAAAGATCCGAGCGCTCTCGGCGGAGGCGCCGTGGGCGTGCGGGGGAGCGGGGTGCGCGTCATCGTGTGCCGCGTGCGACGCGGAGGCGTGAGTCATGACCGTCACGCTAGGAGGATCTTGCCGTCGCGGCACCATCGATCCCCGTATGCGCAAGACGATGGCCCGTGGACCTGCCGAACGCGCAAGCCGCCGCCCCGGGCGCCCGGTCCGGCAGCCGTCTCAGGCGTCGTCCCCGCGCTGGTGGCCGCGGCGGGCGTCGCGGTCGAAGACGCCCAGCACCTCGCAGGGCCCGCCCTCCGCGCCGATGGCGTGCGGCAGCATCGTGGGGAACTCCGCCGCCTGGTTCGCCTCCACCCGGATACGCCGGTTGCCCAGCAGCAGGACCGCGGTGCCGGACAGCACGACGAGCCATTCGCGCCCCGGATGGGCGCGCATGCGCGTCGGGCTGTCGGGCGGCGGGTCGGTCATACGCTGTCGTACGACGCTCATACCGGCGTACCCCTTCATGGGCCAGCGCATCTGCCCACGGGCCGCGTCGATCGTCGGGCTGATGACGACGTCGTCGGTCGCCGTCTCCACGAGCTGGTCCAGCGAGGTGTCCAGGGCGCGGGCGAGCGTGACGAGCTGGTCCAGGGCCAGCCGGCGCCGGCCCGTCTCGATACGGCTGAGCGTGGACTGGCTGAGCCGGGCACGGCCGGCCAGCTCCTCCAGGGACCAGCCCTGCGCCAGGCGCAGCGCCCGGATCCGTTTGCGTACCAGGCTGTCCAGCTCGCCGTCCTCTTGCGTCATGGGCGACATCGTATGCCGCCCCCGCAAGACGTACGCGTACACGCCGAGGGACGGGTGCCGTCACTCACGCCGAGGGACGGGCTGCCGTCACCCCGCCACGACAACCCGTCACGCCCGTCCGCTGTCAGCCGTCCGTTGCCAGCCGTCAGCCGTGCCAGGAGCGCCACAGCGCCGCGTACGCGCCGTCCGCCTCGACCAGTTCGTCGTGGCTGCCCTGTTCGCTGATCCGGCCCTCCTCGACCACCACGATCACATCCGCGTCGTGCGCGGTGTGCAGCCGGTGGGCGATCGCGATGACCGTACGGCCCTCCAGCACCCGGGCCAGCGAACGCTCCAGATGGCGCGCCGCGCGCGGGTCCAGCAGCGAGGTCGCCTCGTCGAGCACCAGCGTGTGCGGGTCCGCCAGCACCAGCCGGGCCAGCGCGATCTGCTGCGCCTGGGCGGGCGTCAGCGGCGCCCCGCCGGAGCCGACCTCGGTGTCCAGCCCCTGGTCCAGCGCCCGCGCCCAGCCGTCCGCGTCGACCGCCGTGAGCGCGGCCCACAGCTCCTCGTCCGCCGCGCCCGTACGGGCCAGCAGCAGGTTGTCGCGCAGCGCCCCCACGAAGACGTGGTGTTCCTGGTTGACCAGGGCCACCTGCTCCCGTACCCGCTCGGCGGGCATCCGGGACAGCTCGGCGCCGCCCAGCGCGATCCTGCCCTGGCGAGGCCCGTAGATACCCGCGAGCAGCCGCCCCAGCGTCGACTTCCCGGCGCCCGAGGGGCCGACCAGCGCCAGCCGGGTGCCGGGGCTGACGTCCAGCGTCACCCGGTGCAGTACGTCGACACCCTCGCGGTAGCCGAAGTGCACCCGGTCGGCGGTGACGTCGCGGCCCTCGGGCACGACCGAGGCGTCACCGGCGGCGGGCTCGATGTCCCGTACGCCGACCAGCCGGGCGATCGACACCTGGGCCACCTGCAACTCGTCGTACCAGCGCAGGATCAGGCCGACGGGGTCCACCAGCATCTGCGCGAAGAGCGCGCCGGTCGTGAGCTGCCCGACGGTGAGCCACCCCTGGAGGACGAAGACGCCGCCCAGCACCAGTGAGGCCAGGAAGATCGTCACATGGGTGAGGTTGATGACCGGGAACAGCACCGACCGCAGGTACAGGGTGTACCTCTCCCACGCCGTCCACTCCCGGATCCGCTGCCCGGAGAGGGCCACGCGGCGCCCGCCGAGGCGGTGCGCCTCCACGGTCCGGCCCGCGTCGACGGTCTCGGCGAGCATCGCCGCGACCGCCGCGTACCCGGCGGCCTCCGAGCGGTACGCCGAGGGCGCCCGGCGGAAGTACCAGCGGCAGCCGACGATCAGCAGCGGCAGCGCCACCAGCACCGCGAGCGCCAGCGGCGGCGCGGTCGCCGTCAGGGCGCCGAGCAGCAGCACCACCCACACGACGCCGATCGCGAGCTGCGGCACGGCCTCGCGCATCGCGTTCGCCAGCCGGTCGATGTCCGTGGTGATCCGGGAGAGCAGATCGCCCGTCCCCGCCCGCTCCAGCACGCCGGGCGGCAGCCCGACGGCCCGCACGAGGAAGTCCTCGCGCAGATCGGCCAGCATCTCCTCACCGAGCATCGCCCCGCGCAGCCGCACCATCCGGACGAACACGGTCTGGACGACCAGCGCGATCACGAAGACCGCGACCACGCGATCCAGGTGCAGCTCGCGCACGCCGCTCGACAGGTCCTCGACGATCGTGCCCAGCAGGTACGGGCCGACCATCGAGGCGATCACCGACACGGCGTTGACCGTGACGAGCACGATGAACGCCGTACGGTGACGCCGCAGCAGCTCGCTCACATAGGTCCGTACGGTCGCCGGTGTCCCGACGGGCAGGGTGGTCGCAGACTCCGGGGCCGCCGGGTCGTACGCCGGGGGCGCCAAGCCGATCACGCTGTTTCCTCCATCTCGCTGGTGGTCCCGGCCAGTCGTGCCGCGACGGGTGCCCTGACCTGCTCTTCCGTTTCTCCCGCTCCCGCACTTTCTTCCGCCGTACGGTCCGTCTCGCGGGTGACGACCGCCCGGTAGCCGGAGTCGCCGCCCAGCAGCTCGCGGTGTGTCCCCACGGCCACGGCCTCGCCCCCGTGGACGAAGACGACCCGGTCCGCGTGGTCCAGCAGCAGCGGTGAGGAGGAGAACACCACCGTCGTACGCCCGGCGCGCAGCTCCTTCACCCCGCGCGCGATCCGCGCCTCCGTGTGCGAGTCGACGGCCGACGTCGGCTCGTCGAGGACCAGCACCTCCGGGTCGGTGACCAGCGAGCGGGCCAGAGCCAGCCGCTGCCGCTGCCCGCCGGAGAGCGAGCGCCCGCGTTCGGTGATCCGGGAGCGCATCGGGTCCCCGCTGCCGTCCACCGACGCCTGGACGAGTGCGTCCAGCACATCCCCGCACTGCGCGGCGGTCAGCGCCTCGGCCGGGGCGACATCGCCGGAGGCCGGGATGTCCAGCAGCTCCGTCAGCGTCCCGGAGAGCAGCACCGGATCCTTGTCCTGTACGAGAACGCTCGCCCGCGCCGAGTCCAGCGGGAGATCGTCCAGCGCCACCCCGCCGAGCAGCACGGAGGGGCTCTTCTCCGCCTCGGCGGCATGGCCGCCCAGCCGCTCGGCCAGCCGTCCCGCCGCGTCCGGGTCCCCGCAGACCACGGCCGTCAGCAGCCCGGACGGGGCGCGCAGACCGGTGGCGGGGTCGTACAGATCGCCGGTCGGCCGGGCGTGGTCGAGCCCGCCGCGTTCGCTCTCGTACGCCGTGCGCTCCAGGGACAGCACCCGCGCCGCGCGTTTCGCGGAGGGCCTGGAGAAGGAGTACGCCATCGCGATCTCCTCGAAGTGCCGCAGAGGGAAGAGCATCAGCGTCACCGCGCTGTAGACGGTCACCAGCCCCCCGACCTCGATCCGTCCGTCCAGGGCGAGCCGGGCCCCGTACCAGACGACCGTGACCAGCAGGACGCCCGGCAGCAGCACCTGGATCGCCGAGATCAGGGCCCACATCCGGGCGCTGCGTACGGCGGCCTCGCGCACCTCCTGCGAGGCGGTGCGGTAGCGGCCGAGGAACAGCTCCTCGCCGCCGATGCCGCGCAGCACCCGCAGCCCGGCGACGGTGTCGGACGCCAGCTCGGTGGCCTTGCCCGCCTTCTCGCGCTGGATGTCGGCGCGCTGGGTGGCCCGGGGGAGCAGCGGCAGGACGGACAGGGCGAGCACCGGCACGCCGACGGCGACGAGCACCCCCAGCTCCGGCAGGTACAGGACCAGGCCCACACAGATCAGGGCGATGGCGATGACGGCGGCCAGGAAGCGCGAGAGCGCCTCCACGAACCAGCCGATCTTCTCGACGTCGCCGGTGGACACCGCCACCACCTCACCGGCGGCGACCCTGCGGGTCAGCGCGGAGCCCAGCTCGGCGGTCTTGCGCGCCAGCAGTTGCTGGAGGCGGGCGGCGGCCGTGATCCAGTTGGTGATGGCGGTGCGGTGGAGCATGGTGTCGCCGACGGTGATGGCGAGGCCGAACAGGGCGATCAGACCGCCGGCCAGCGCGAGCCGGCCCCCGGAGCGGTCGATGACGGCCTGGACGGCGACCCCGGCGCCGACGGGCAGTCCGGCGATGCCCAGTTGGTGGAGCAGGCCCCAGGAGAGCGACTTGAGCTGTCCGCCCAACTGGTTGCGCCCGAGCCAGAACAGGAACCGGGGGCCTGACCGGACATCGGGAATCCCCGGATCGGGATACGGAAGGTCGCGAATCTGCATGATGTCCCATGACTCGTGGGTGGCCCAAACCGTGCAAGGTTCGCGGTTTTCGAAGGCCCGAGGCAATGGGTTTTCCGCGGGGGAGGCCGGTTCCGGCCGCGCGCCCGCGCTCAGCAGGGGCGCTCGGAGCCCCCGTCGACCAGCGTCGAGAGCAGCCCCCCGAGCACCTCGCGCTGCTCGGCGGTCAGCGGCGCCAGGACGTCCTCCGCCGCGGATCTGCGCGCGCCGCGCAGCGTGCGCAGCGTCGCCCGGCCGGTGTCGGTCAGCTCGATACGGATCACCCGGCGGTTGGTCGCGTCGGGGGCGCGGCGCACCCAGCCGCTCGCCTCCAGACTGTCGACCAGGGTGGTCACGGCGCGCGGCACCACTTCGAGCCGGGCGGCCAGATCGGTCATCCGCGGCGGTGTGTCGTAGAGCGTGAGGGCGCGCAGCAGCCGCGCCTGGGCCGGGGTGATGCCGATCGGTTCGAGCTGCTGCTTCTGGATGCGGTGGAGCCGCCGGGTCAGCCGCAGAAGCTGTTCGGCCAGCATGCCGTCGACATCGGGGGTGCTCATGCCCGGAATAATATCAGGACCAAGGTGATTGTGAACATAGGTAACAGTGAGCTAAGATCGGTAAAGTTGACAGGCCCCGCCTCTCCGGAGCCGGACGGCCCGAGGGCGTCGAGCCCTTACGTGTCATGCCGATTGTGCCGAGCCCTCACGCGTCATATCGAAGGAGCCCATGAAACCCGAACCCTCCCCCTGGACACCCCCGTCCCGTCCCGCCTCGGAAACCCCCGGCCGGCCGGACCTGCCGGGGTCGCCGGGCCCGGACCAGAAGCAGGACCAGCAGCAGGACCCAAAGCAGGACAAACGGGGAGACCAGAAGCAGGACCGGAAGCCGGCGCCGGAGCCTGGTGCGCAAGCGGCGCCGGGGGCGGAAGAGGCGCCGGAGCAGCCCGCCCAGCTACGGCGGATCTTCGGTCTGTTCCGCCCCTACCGCGGCCGGCTCGCCCTCGTCGGCCTTCTGGTCGCGGCGTCGTCCCTGGTCACGGTCGCCTCGCCGTTCATGCTGCGCGAAATCCTCGACACGGCGATCCCGCAGGGCCGCACCGGCCTGCTGAGTCTGCTCGCCCTCGGCATGATCCTCACGGCGGTCGTCAACAGCATCTTCGGCGTGCTCCAGACGCTGATCTCGACGACCGTCGGCCAGCGGGTCATGCACGATCTGCGCACCGGCGTCTACAGCCGTCTCCAGAGCATGCCGCTCGCCTTCTTCACCCGGACCAGGACCGGTGAGGTCCAGTCGCGTATCGCCAACGACATCGGCGGCATGCAGGCGACGGTGACCTCCACCGCGACCTCCCTGGTCTCCAACCTCACGGCCGTGATCGCCTCGGTCGTCGCGATGCTCGCCCTGGACTGGCGGCTCACCGCCGTCTCGATGGTGCTGCTCCCCGTCTTCGTCTGGATCAGCCGCAAGGTCGGCCGCGAGCGCAAGAGGATCACCACCGAGCGTCAGCGGCAGATGGCCACCATGGCCGCGACCGTCACCGAATCGCTCTCCGTGAGCGGCATACTCCTCGGCCGCACGATGGGCCGCGCCGACTCGCTCACGCGCTCCTTCTCCGACGAGTCCGAACGCCTGGTCGATCTGGAGGTCCGCTCCAACATGGCGGGCCGCTGGCGGATGTCGACCATCGGCATCGTCATGGCCGCCATGCCCGCCGTCATCTACTGGGCCGCGGGCATCGCGCTCGGCGCGGGCGGCGCCCCCGTCTCCATCGGGACGCTCGTCGCCTTCGTCTCCCTCCAGCAGGGGCTGTTCCGGCCCGCCGTGAGCCTGCTCTCCACCGGCGTGGACATGCAGACCTCCCTCGCGCTCTTCCAGCGCATCTTCGAGTACCTGGACCTCCCCGTCGACATCACCGAGCCCGAGCGGCCGGTGCGGCTGAAGCGGATCCGGGGCGAAGTCCGCTTCGACGCAGTCGACTTCAGCTACGACGACAAGGACCGCCGGACCCTCAGCGGGATCGATCTGACGGTGCCGTCCGGCGGCAGCCTCGCCGTCGTCGGCCCCACGGGCTCCGGCAAGTCGACCCTCAGCTATCTCGTCCCCCGCCTGTACGATGTGACGGGCGGCCGGGTCCTCCTCGACGGCGTCGACGTCCGCGATCTGGACTTCGACACCCTCGCCCGTGCCGTCGGCGTCGTCTCGCAGGAGACCTATCTCTTCCACGCCTCGGTCGCCGACAACCTGCGCTTCGCCAAACCGGACGCCACCGACGAGGAGATGCGGACGGCCGCCCGCGCCGCCCAGATCCACGACCACATCGCCTCGCTGCCCGACGGCTACGACACCCTGGTCGGAGAGCGCGGATACCGCTTCTCCGGCGGCGAGAAACAGCGCCTCGCGATCGCCCGTACCATCCTGCGCGACCCGCCCGTCCTCATCCTGGACGAGGCGACCAGCGCGCTGGACACCCGTACGGAACACGCGGTGCAGCAGGCGATCGACGCGCTCTCCGAAGGCCGTACGACCATCACCATCGCGCACCGGCTCTCCACGGTCAGGGACGCGGACCAGATCGTCGTCCTCCACGCGGGCGCCGTCGCCGAACGGGGTACGCACGAGGAACTGCTCCGGCGGGACGGCCGCTACGCCGCCCTCGTCCGCAGGGACGAGCGCCCCGCCCACACGGACGAGCCCGACACCGGCGCTCCCGCACCGGAGCCGGAGCCGGTGGCGCTGGACGTCCGGTGAACACGGCAGTGCCGCCGCTCCCTGGGACGGGAAGCGACGGCACCGCGTTCGGTGAAGGTGTGTCAGACGAGCCAACCCACGAAGTGGACGATGCCGGCGAGCAGGTTGGTGATGACGTTCATCGAGGTGGTTCTCCTTGTACGTGCTTGACGTGCTGGCGCGCCACTTGTGGAGGGTGACGCGACCACGGGACAGCGCGCTTCACGGTCTGCAGCCCGGTGAGCGCGCTCCGTAAGCATCACCTGTCACACCGGCACCCGTACGGAAAACCAATGCGATCACACGTTCTGACGAACATCCGATCCCACGTTCGTGCGTTCCCCGGGCGGTGTCCGCTGGCCCGGCATCCGGCCGAACGCGTGCCATCCGTGTCGCCTTGCCCGAGATGTCGGAATCGGTGATCACTCCGGGTTAGCGTGCCCATATGAAGAACGAGCCTCCGATGGCACGCCCCGGGCGCGGCACCCGCCTGACCCGCCGCGGCCGGCTGGTGCTGATCGTCGGCGCCGCCCTGGTGGCCACGGCCGCGGTAGTGGTGACGACGGCCCTGCTGAGCGGCGGGGACGAGGACGCCGGGCGCGCGACCTCCCTGGTCGTGCCCGAAGGACGGCGCGCCACCCAGATCTACGCGTCCGTCGACCGCGCGCTCGACGTGCCCGAGGGCACCACCGGCAAGGCGGCGGCCGGTGCCCGGCTCGAACTGCCCGAGGCGGCCCGCTCCAACCCGGAGGGGTACCTCTTCCCGGCGACGTACCCGATCGCCCCCTCGACCACTCCGGCCGGACTCCTCGACTACATGGTCAGGACCGCGAACCAGCGGTTCGGCGGCGACCGGATCACCGCGGGCGCCCGGTCCCACGGCGTGTCGGCGTACCAGACGGTCACCATCGCCAGCATCGTCCAGGCGGAGGCGGCCACGACGGCGGACATGGTCCGGGTCGCCCGGGTGGTGCACAACCGGCTCGCCCTCGGCATGCCGCTCCAGATGGACTCGACGCTCAACTACGCGCTGAACCGCTCCACTCTGGACACCACCCACGCGGACACCAGGACGAAGAGCCCGTACAACACCTACGCGCACAAGGGACTGCCGCCCACACCGATCGGGAACCCGGGGGAGGAGGCGATGCGCGCCGCGGTCAGCCCCGCGCCGGGGGACTGGCTGTACTTCGTCACGGTGAAGCCCGGCGACACCCGCTTCACGAACCGGTACGCCGAACACCGCGAGAACGTCGAGGAGTTCAACAAGCACCGCGCCGGCGCCTCGTAGTTCCCAGCTCGCAGTTCGCAGTTCCCAGCTCGCGGCTCGCGGCTCGTTGTTCGTGTGTGAGGAGCGTTCCCCCTCCTCACACACGTACCGCCGCCGCCTCCTCCTCGTCCCCGGCCGCCGTCCCGCCCGCCGGCTCCGTGCCGGGCGTACGCGCCAGCAGCCGCCCGATCTCCCGTACGGCGGCGCGTCCCGCGCGGTTGGCGCCGATCGTGGAGGCGGAGGGTCCGTACCCGACCAGATGGACCCGTTCGTCCCGGACGGCGCGTGTCCCCTCGATCCGGACGCCGCCGCCCCGCTCCCGCAGCCCCAGAGGCGCGAGGTGGTCGATCGCCGGTCGGAACCCGGTCGCCCAGAGGATCACATCGGCATCCACCGTCCGGCCGTCGTCCCAGGTCACGCCGGTCGGGGTGATCCGGTCGAACATCGGCAGCCGGTCCAGCACCCCCGTCGCGCGCGCCCGCGCCACGGCCTCGGTCACCGCCAGTCCGGTGACCGAGACCACGCTCCGCGGCGGCAGCCCCTGGCGCACCCGCTCCTCGACCATCGCCACGGCCTCCCGCCCCCACTCCTCGGTGAACGGGCCCTCGCGGAAGACCGGCGGGCGGCGTGTCACCCAGGTCGTGGCCGCTGCCACCGGCGCGATCTCCATCAGATGCTGGGTGCCGGAGGCCCCGCCACCGACCACGACCACCCGCAGCCCCGCGAACTCCTCGGGCCCCGGATAGTTCGCCGTGTGCAACTGGCGCCCCCGGAAGCTCTCCTGGCCCCGGTAGCGCGGCCAGAACGGACGGTCCCAGGTGCCGGTGGCGTTGATCAGCGCCCGGGCCGACCAGGTCGCCTCCGAGGTCTCCACCCGCAGCCGCCCGCCGGCGCCCTCCCGTACCGCGTGGACCTCGACCGGCCGGTGGACCCGCAGGCCGAAGCGGCGCTCGTACGCCGTGAAGTACGCGCCGATCACCTCGGACGACGGCCGGCCGGCGTCGTCAGGGCCGGCGACCAGCTCCATGCCGGGCAGCGCGTGCATCCCGTGGACCTTGCCGTACGTCAGCGACGGCCAGCGGAACTGCCAGGCGCCGCCGGGGCGCGGCGCATGGTCCAGGACGACGAACCCGCGGTCCGGCTCCAGCCCCGAGCGCCGCAGATGGTAGGCGCCGGACAGGCCCGCCTGTCCCGCGCCCACCACCACCACGTCGATGTCGCGTACCCCGAAGTAGTTCACGGTTCTACCAACAGTCGGGGTGGCGGCAATCTTCCCGGCCCGGGGCCCTCTTGTGCCCGAGCTTCCCGGGCCGCGGTCCTCCTGTGTCCGAGGGGGTTCAGCGGCCCCCGGCCAGCAGCAGCGGCGCACCGCCCGTGCCGCCTGCGCCGCCGCCCCCGGGTGGTTGTGTGCCGCCCCCGCCCGCCACCCCGAGCAGCGGCGACGCCGGGACCTGCGCGAGCAGCCCCCGCTCCGCCAGCACCGGCGTCACCCCCTCGCCGAACCAGTACGCCTCCTCCAGATGCGGGTAGCCGGAGAGCACGAAGTGCTCGATGCCCAGCTCGTGGTACTCCTCGATCCGGTCCGCGACCTCGGCGTGGCTGCCCACCAGCGCGGTGCCCGCCCCGCCCCGTACCAGACCCACCCCCGCCCACAGATTGGGCGAGATCTCCAGATCGTCCCGCGAGCCGCCGTGCAGGGCGAGCATCCGCTGCTGACCCACCGACTCGCTCCGGCCCAGCGCCTGCTGGGCCGCGGCCACCGTACCGGGATCGAGATCGTCCAGCAGCCGGCCGGCCGTGGCCCAGGCGTCGCGCGCGGAGTCCCGCGAGATGGTGTGCATCCGGATGCCGAACCGGACCGTACGGCCCCGCTCCTCGGCCAGCGAACGGATCCAGTCGATCTTCTCCTTCACCTGGGCGGGCGGCTCGCCCCACGTCAGATAGACATCCGCGTGCTCCGCCGCGACGGGCCCCGCCGCCGGCGACGAACCGCCGAAGAAGATCTCCGGCAGCGGATCCGGCGGCAGCGCGGTCAGCCCGCCCTCCACCTGGAAGTGCTCCCCGTCGAAGTCGTACGGACGTCCCTCCCACGCGCCCCGTACCACCGACAGGAACTCCGCCGTCCGCGCGTAACGCCGGTCGTGGTCGAGATGGTCACCGAAACGCCGCTGCTCCGTGGCGTCACCGCCGGTCACCACGTTGAGCAGCAGCCTGCCCCGGGTGACGCGCTGGTACGTCGCCGCCATCTGCGCCGCCAGCACCGGCGAGATCAGCCCCGGCCGGAAGGCGACCAGGAACTTCAGCCGCTCCGTCTGCTGCGCCAGCGCCATCGTCGTCAGCCAGGCGTCCTCGCACCAGGTGCCGGTCGGTGTCAGCACCGCCTCGAAGCCCAGATGCTCGGCGGCCTTGGCGATCTGCGCCAGATACTCGATGTCGGGCGCCCTGACCCCGCTCACCGGGGTGATCCTCGACCGTTTGACACCCCCGTCGGTGTACGCGTGACGGTCCACCAGGGTGCGCCCGTCGCCGCCGGTCGGCAGGAACCAGTGCAGATGAACACTCATCGGGAAGAGGCCTTTCCGTAGCTGCGCGCGGGCGAGGTCGACGGCGGCAGATCCTTGTTGAAACGGTCGTCCACGTAATCGGCGAAGTCGAAGCGCCGGGGGATGAGCCTCAGTTCGGCGAAGGTGTCGGCGATCTCCTGCTCGGAGGCGATCGCGGCGGCGTCCAGCGCCACCGGCACCCGCGTCCCCCAGGTCAGCTTCACCGCGTCCAGGGCCACGTCGTACGGCAGCCCAGTGTCCTGCGCCCAGACCTTCGCCCACGCCTCCGGATGGTCGTGGACCCAGTCCTGGGCCCGGCGCAGCCGGTCGAGGAAGTCACCGAGCGCCGCCGTCTTCGCCTTGTTCCTGAGCACGGCGTCCGAGGCGACCTGGAAGTTCAGCCCGTTGACGACACCCTGGCCGTGTGTCAGCACCCGCCCCTGCCCGGCACGGAGCACCTGGGAGGTGTACGGGTCCCACACGGCCCAGGCATCGACCTTTCCCCCGGCGAAGGCGGCCAGCGCGTCGGCCGGCTGCAACAGGGTGACCTTGATGTCCTTGAGGGTGAGCCCGGCGCGCCGGAGCGACGCGATCAACTGGTAGTGCGCCGAGCTGCCCTGGGCGACCGCGACGGTCCTTCCCCGCAGATCCGCCGTCCTCCGCAGCTTCGAGTCCTTCGGTACGAGGATGGCCTCGCCCCGGGCATCACCGTGCGTGGCACCCACCACGGTGATCTTCGACTCGGCCCCGGCGGCGAAGACCGGCGGGGTGTTGCCGACCGAACCGGTGTCCACGGCACCGGCGTTGACCGCTTCGAGCATCGGCGGACCGGAGGTGAACGTCGACCACTTCACCTTGTAGGGCAGATCGTCGAGTTCACCGGCGGCCCGCAGGACCGCCTCGGCGCCGCCTTTCTGATCACCGACGTCGAGGGTCACCGAGCCCTTCCCGTCGGTGGAGCCGCCCGCCCCGCCGGAGTCGTCGGCGGAGGAGGCACCGGAGCAGGCGGTGAGCAGCAGGGCGAGGGGCAACAGGACCGCGGGCACAAGACGTTTCATGAGAGGTCTCTCGGAGTGGGGGGAGAGTGAGGTGAGTTACGGCGCGGATGGCCGACAGGGGTGCCGGGCGTCATCGATGCCCGATGTCGTCGACCCCCAACTCGGCCAGCAGCCGGGCGCGCAGAGCCGCGAAGCCGGGATCGCCCACGGAACGCGGCCGGTCCAGCGCGACCGGTGTCTCGTACGCGATGACACCGTCCCGCATGACCAGCGCCCGGTCCGCGAGCAGCAGGGCCTCCTCCACGTCGTGGGTGACGAGCAGCACCGCGCAGCCGCGCCGCTGCCACAACTCGGCGACCAGCCGCTGCGCCGTGAGCCGGGTCAGCGCGTCCAGCGCCCCGAACGGCTCGTCCAGCAGCAGCAGATCGGGTTCCCGTACCAGCGCCCTGGCGAGCGAGGCGCGCTGGGCCTCGCCGCCCGAGAGTGTCTTCGGCCAGGCGCCCGAGCGGTGGCCCAGCCCGACCTCCGCCAACGCGCTCTCGGCCACGGCCCGTTCGGGCTTGCCGTCCAGCCCGAGCAGCACATTGCGCCAGACCCGCTTCCACGGCATCAGCCGCGGCGCCTGGAACGCGACGGCCCGCCGCTTCGGGACGAGTACGGTGCCCTCGATCTCCCGGTCGAGCCCGGCCAGGACCCGCAGCAGCGTCGACTTGCCGCAGCCGCTGCGGCCCAGCAGTGCGGTGAACTCCCCCGGCCGCAGGGTCAGATCGAGCCGGTCGATCACCGGCCGCCCATCGAAGGACCGGGTCAGCCCCTCGACCCGTACCGCCGCCGCGCCGTCGAGCTCCGGCGTGCTTCTCACTGGCCCGTGAAGGTCGGTCGCCATTGCAGCAGCAGCCTTTCGAGAGTACGGACGACGGCATCGGCGAGCAGCCCGAGCAGGGCGTAGACGACCAGGCAGACGACGATGATGTCGGTACGGAAGAAGTCCCTGGCCTGGTTCATCAGGAAGCCGATACCGGCGTCCGCGTTGATCGATTCCCCGAAGACCAGGGCGAGCCAGGCGGTGGCGAGCGAGTACCGCAGCCCGGTCATCGCACCGGGCAGTGCCCCCGGCAGGACCACATGCCGGATCAGCCCCAGGCGGCCGAGCCCCAACGACTCTCCCGCCTCGACGAGTTGGGCGTCGACGCCACGGATCCCGGCGTACACGTTGAGATAGAGGTGGAAGGCGACCCCGAGCGAGATGAGCGCGATCTTGGGCGCCTCGCCGATGCCGAGCCAGATGATGAACAGCGGGATCAGACCGACCCAGGGGACGGTGCGCAGCATCTGCACCGTCGCGTCGACCAGGTCCTCACCGAGCCGTGAGAGCCCCGACGCCAGGGCGAGCGACACGCCGATCACGCCGCCGAGCAGCAGCCCGGCGGCGACGCGCTGGAGCGAGACCCCCATGGCGGCGGGCAGGGTGCCGTCGGCGATCAGACCACCGGCGGCCCGGGCGATGGTCCCCGGCGAGGCGAGAATGTCACGGTGCAGCACCCCCGCCGCGCTGAGCGCCTGCCAGCAGACCAGGAGCAGTACCGGCCCGACCGTGCGGCGCAGCCACCGAGGGGCGGCGCGCAGCCGTGAGCCGCGCGCGGAGACCGGTGTCACGGCCTCCAGGACAGGTGAGGGGTGAGCGGATTCAGGGGATATGTCGGGTGGGGCATGATCGAGTGTCATGGAGGCTCCACGGACAGCGACAGAGCGGGGGAGGGGGAGGCGTCAGAAGCCCGCCCCGGCGTCCGCGCGCGGTGGTGCTACGGCGCGGGTCGGCCGGGTACGACGGGAGGGTGCAGAGACGCGGGGCTCGGGAAAGAAGGGCGCCGGAGCCGGGAAGTGCTCAGCGACCGCGACAACACGCGGCGGAGGCCACCCGCAGCAGGTCGATGTGACCGCGCGTGGTGAGCAGAGCTGATCGCGACATGTCGCAGAACGTAGCGAGACTTCACGGACCGGTCAATGCCGTCTCGTCACGCGGACGCGCGTTTCCGCCCGTCGGTCGGCAGGATGGGGGTATGGCTCACGCGTTCACCACCAAGGTCCTGCGTCTCACCACCGGCACCGAGGAGACGGTCACCGACCTGACCCGCGCCTGCGCGGAATTCCTTCAGGAAACCGCCGCGGGCAGGGACGGCCTCCTGAACATCTTCGTCCCGCACGCCACCGCGGGCGTGGCGGTCATCGAGACAGGCGCGGGCAGCGACGACGACCTGCTCGCGTCCCTGCGCACCCTGCTCCCCGCCGACAACCGCTGGCACCACCGCCACGGCACCCCGGGCCACGGCAGGGACCACGTCCTCCCCGCCTTCGTACCACCCCACGCGACCCTGCCGGTGGTCGCGGGCCGGCTGGAACTGGGCACCTGGCAGTCGGTCTGCCTGGTCGACACGAACGGGGACAACCCGGACCGGCAGGTGCGGCTGAGCTTCCTCGGGTGACGAGGATCGTTCAGCTGGGGCGTGCCGCCGATTCTCCGTACTATGCGCGCTCGAACGGAGATAAGAAATGCGCGGTACTGACCTCAACACGATCGAACGACCCTACGACGGATGCGGCAAGTGCCTGCTCGGAGTGCGGCGGCTGTCGCGCGTGAAGCTGGCGACGTCCTCGCCTGAGCGCCAGCGCGAGAACGTGCTCACTGCCGCCGCCTCCGTCGGGGCCGACATCATCGGCTGGGCGGACGACTGGGAGGTCTCCGGCTCTCCTTGGCGAGGTCGGCCAGGTAGGCGAGGGCGGTGAAGGCGGAGGCGCCGGAGCCGATGACGGCGGTGTGCCTGCCCGCGTAACGGGCCCGTACGTGTACCGCTCGACCCAGGTGTAGACCGGTTGCCGCGACGCACCGAAGTGGCGGGCCACCTGCGTGACTGGCGCCCCGTCCAGCACCTGGAGCACCGCCCGGTAACGGTGCTCGGCCATCCACCGCCGGTCGTCCACGGGCTCCGGCTCACGCGCTTCTGTCACACAAGGGCCAACGAGCCACGGCCGTCCAGGATGTTCCGAGACCGTCAGAACTGTCGCGGGACCGTCCAGGATCAACCAGGACAGAAATGTCCAACATCCCGTAGGACTTCGCACTACGGGGAGAACGACATGGCCGCTGATAGAAGTACAGGCTTGCTGTTGTCGGGTCACCCGGTTCTTAGGCTGTGCGCACGTAGGGTGTTACGAGCTCCGAGAATGTGCCCTGTCATCAGGGCTTCAGCCCATTCGCCGTCTCCCGCGCGCAGCGCCATCAGCATCTGATGGTGTTGTTGGAAGTTCCGGCGCAGGGCTTCTCGTGGGTAAAGACTGATGGAGCGGCGCACCATGGGCACTTCGGTCAGGCTGATGACCATGCTGATGAGGCGCGGGGACCGGGAAGCACGGAGAACGCTTGAGTGGAAGCGCCAGTTCAAATCCGTACACTGTTCCGTCCACCCCTCGGGTTGTTCGTCGAGGAGGTGGATCATGGATGTGGCAATATCTTCCAGTCGGTCCAGTTCCTCCGTCTCCACTTGGCCTGCGGCAAGGCGTGAGGCATACGGTTCGAGGCGAATGCGCAGTGCGTAGACCTCTTCGAAGTCGTTGTCGGTCCACGTACTCACGATCGCCCCGCGATTGGTGATGGTCTCCACGAGACCATCACCCTCCAGCCGGGCGATGGCGGCACGCACCGGAGTTCTGCTCACTCCGTGCGCCTTCGCCAGCTGCGCCTCGATCAGCCTGGCGCCCGGCGGGTGGGTGCCTCGGACGATGTCCTGCCGCAGAGACTCGTAGACTAGGTCTCCGCCGCTGCGCTCCCGCCGCGCGTCTACATCGACGTTACGGCCCCCCCTTACCGACCGCGCTTGTGGAGCGTCATCGGGCTCGGGCACCATACGTTCTCTCCATCGTCACCGGTCGCGGGCTGGCACGCTCGCCCTCAAGATAACGCACCGCTGCTTGTCCCCTCCTGGATCAGCAGCGGTCGGCCCTTGTCACGGTTGTGCGAGGTTCGCTTGTCAGGAAGAGCCACACACTCATTCCGATACGAGAAAGACGATCAGGGTGCGGGGGCCGTGGACTCCCTCGACCCGGTCAAGCTCGATGTCGCTCGTTGCGCTCGGTCCGCTGATCCAGGTGAGCGGTCGTTCGGGATCCAGTTCCCTCACGGCTGCGGCCACGTCGGCCACCACTTGACTCGTCCGAACGACGCAGAGATGGCGATCCGGAATGAGCGTGGTGACGCGGCGCCCCTGACCCGCGCTGTGGTCGAGAACGATGGTGCCCGTCTCGGCGATGCCGAGCTTCGCCGTGGTCAACACCGCCTCGACGCCATCGAGGTCGTAGGGGCTCAGGGGAAAGTTTCCGCCGACGGTGGTGACATCACGCAGCGCGCCTTTCGGCGTCAGGTTCTCCTCGAACCCTGCAGGGACCAGAACGCCGCGCCCTTCCAGAGCAGCGTCGATTCGCTCGGCCAAGGCAGCCTCGGTGCACTGCACCACGGTGGCCTCGTAGTCGGCTACGCGCTCGGCGAAGAGGTCGACATGTTCGGGGGTCACGGGTACCGGGGCGGGGCGGTCCACCACGGTGTCCGCCGGGGTCTCCGTTTCGTGTACGTCCCGCAGCGCGCTCCGTACACGTCCCAGGATCTCCGCCCGCGCCTGGCGCGCGGCCTCGTTACGGGGAGTGGGCGCTGATGTCCGGGGCACCTGCTTGCTGCTCATGGCTGTCATCCCTCCTTCGGGCGGAAATCCTTGGTCTGGTCCGATGACGCGTTGCGTGTTCGGTCTTTCCGGTTCCGGGCCCACCAGGAGCGGAAGGACTCCGATGCGGGAACTGGGGTGTCCCGGGCGTCCGACCAGGGGTTCGGGAGGGGGCCGAGCATCGCTCTGCCCCCTGGTGCCCGCCTGCGGACGCGTTTCAAGGATTTCCCGATCGCCCCACTGAACTTCTCTGCCGCGACGATGCGGCGGGAGTCGGCCAAGGCCCAGGACACTGCCTTCATGGCCATGTTCTGCGTCTTCCATTGGCCGCGGTGCGCGTCCACGACCTTGGTTCGCAGGTGCACCAACACCTCGGGAATGTCGATGCGCACCGGGCACGCCTCGAAACACGCCCCGCACAGGCTGGACGCGTAAGGGAGCGAGTCCACCTGCGCGCTGTCCCCCACGCCGTTCAGCATCGGAGTGAGGATGGCCCCGATGGGACCCGGATACACCGAACCGTAGCTGTGTCCCCCGGTCCTTTCGTAAACGGGGCAGACATTCAGGCACGCTGAGCACCGGATGCACCGTAGGGCCTGCCGCCCCGTGGAGTCCGCCAGCACGGAGGTGCGCCCGTTGTCCAGAAGGATGACGTGTACTTCCTGGGGGCCGTCGCCGGGTGTCACGCCCGTCCATGTCGAGGTGTACGGGTTCATCCGCTCTCCCGTGGACGAGCGGGGCAGCAGTTGGAGGAAGACGTCGAGATCTTCCCAGGTCGGCACCAGCTTCTCGATCCCGACGACGCTGACCAGGACTTCGGGCAAGGTCAGGCACATGCGCCCGTTGCCCTCGCTCTCGACCACGGCGAGCGTCCCGGTTTCAGCGACGGCGAAGTTGGCTCCGGACACCGCGACTTTGGCGCGGAGGAACTTCTCCCGCAGGTGAGCGCGCGCGGCGGCGGCTAGTTCGGCCGGCTGGTCGGTCAGGTCCGCTGGGGCGGGACGCCCGTTGCGTCCCATCTCCCTGAGGAAGATCTCGCGCACTTCCGAACGGTTCCGGTGGATCGCCGGGACGAGTATGTGGCTGGGCAGGTCGTCGCCAAGCTGCACGATCAGCTCGGCGAGGTCCGTCTCCCACGCTTTGATCCCGGCGCTCTCCAGAGCCTCGTTGAGCCCGATCTCCGCCGTGGCCATCGACTTGACCTTCACGACCTCGTCCGCGCCGTGGCCTCGCGCGATGTCGATCACGATCTGGTTGGCCTCGTCGGCGTCCCGAGCCCAGTGGACCGTGGCGCCGGCGCGTGTCAGCGCTTCCTCCAGCTGCTCCAGATAGGTGTCGAGATGACGCAGTGTGCGGTCCTTGAGCGCGGCTCCCGCCAGCCTGAGCCGCTCCCATTCCTCCACCTCGCTGACGACGGCGGCGCGCTTGCCGCGGATCGTCTGTGTGGCGTGCGCGAGGTTACGTCGAAGCTGGGTGTCGGCCAGTGCCGTACGTGCAGCGTCGGGGAACGGCGGCATCCCGAGGAAGGTGCCACTCATCGGACCTCCTCCGTGGATACCGTTTCTGTGACCGCGCACGGTGGCGTTGCCCTCTGTGAGCACGCCACCGTGCGTGCCCCGGAGGACGCTGTCCGTTCCTCCGCCGAACTCTCGGTCGAGGCGAGGATTTCCGCGAGGTGCATCACGCGCACGCCTGCCCTCTGCCGCGACAACAGACCACCAATGTGGGTGAGGCAGGAGTTGTCTCCCGCGACCAGAACCTCTGCCTGCGACACCAGCACGTGACGGGCCTTGTCCGCACCCATGGCGACCGACACGTCGGCGTTCTTCACAGCGAAGGTGCCGCCGAATCCGCAGCACTCCTCCGCCGCCGGCAGCTCGCACAGTGTCAGTCCGCGCACCGCGCGCAGCAATCGGGTGGGCCGGTCTCCCACGCCCAGCATGCGCAGGGAGTGGCAGGTCGGGTGGTAGGTCACCCGGTGCGGGAAGTAGGCGCCCACGTCCTCCACCCCGAGGACGTCGATCAGGTACTCCGTCAACTCGTATACAGGGGGCCCGGACTGTACCGCTCGGACCAAGCCGGGGTCTCCTGACCTCTCGGCGACGAGACGGTGCTGATGGCGTACCGAGCCGGCGCAGGAACCGGAGGGAACCACCACCGCCTCGCAGCCCCCGAACGCCTCGACGTGGTTCCGCAGAAGAGGAACCGCTTCGTCGAGGTAGCCCGTGTTGACCATCGGCTGCCCGCAGCACGTCTGGGCCGCCGGGAACTCGACGTCCACCCCCAACCGGTCCAGCAGCCTCACCACCGCACGTCCGGTATCGGGGTACAGCGCGTCGTTCATACAGGTCACGAGGAGACCGACACTCATCCCGTGGACTCCTCGTGAAGTTGCCGGCCCCGGCTGAGCGGCGCATCCGTGGCTTTGCGTACCTGCTCCTCGGTGACGCCCGGAGCGGTCTCCACGAGAACGAGCCCGCCGGGGGCGACGTCAATGACAGCGAGATCGGTGATGATGCGGTCGACCACGCCCAGCCCGGTGTAGGGCAGGGTGTTCTGCCGCAGGATCTTCGGAGAGCCGTCCTTCGTCGTGTGCTCCATGAGCACGATGACGCGGCGGGCCCCGTGCACCAGGTCCATGGCGCCGCCCATGCCCTTGACCATCTTGCCGGGGACCATCCAGTTCGACAGGTCGCCCCGTTCGGATACCTGCATGGCGCCGAGGACAGCGACGTCGAGGTGTCCACCGCGGATGACGCCGAACGACAGCGCCGAGTCGAAGAACGACGCGCCGGACCGGACTGTAACGGTTTCCTTTCCAGCGTTGATCAAGTCAGGGTCCACCTGGTCTGACGGCGGGTAGGGGCCGGTGCCGAGGATGCCGTTCTCGCTGTGCAGGACTACGTGCACGTCCTCGGGAAGGAATCCGGGGATCAGCGTGGGAAGTCCGATGCCGAGGTTGACGTACTCACCGTCGCGCAGTTCCCTTGCCGCGCGTGCGGCCATCTCGTTGCGACTCAGACTCATGCCGCGGCCTCCGTGACGGTTGTCTTCTCAATACGCTTCGCCACGCCCGGTGCGTGAACCACACGCTGCACGAATACCCCGGGCAGATGGACCTGTTCGGGGTCCAGTTCGCCGGGCTCGACGAGTTCAGCCACCTCGGCGATCGTGACACGCCCGGCCATCGCGCACAGTGGGTTGAAGTTCTGGGCGGTCTTGTCGAACACGAGGTTCCCGTGCCGGTCGCCACGGGCCGCCGCGACGAGGGCGAAGTCGGTCACGATCGCCTCCTCCAGCACGTGCGGCGCCCCGCCGAACTCTCGTACCTCCTTCGCCGGGGAGGCGAGGGCGACCGAGCCGTCTGGCCGGTAGCGCCAGGGCAAGCCTCCGTCAGCGATTTGCGTGCCGACCCCAGCCGGGGTGAAGAAGGCGGGTATCCCGTACCCGCCGGCACGCAAGCGCTCTGCGAGCGTGCCCTGTGGACACAGCTCCACCTCGAGTTCGCCGCTGAGGTACTGGCGAGCGAATTCCTTGTTCTCCCCTACGTAGGAGCCGGTGACGCGGGCGATGCGGTGTGCGCCGAGCAGGATGCCCAGTCCCCAGTCGTCGATCCCGCAGTTGTTGGAGATCACTTCGAGGTTCGTGGCCTCGGAGCGGTGCAGGGCGTCGATCAGCGTCGACGGGATGCCACAGAGCCCGAACCCACCGACGGCGAGTGAAGCTCCGTCGGTGATGTCGGCCAGCGCCTCTTCAGCGGTGACCACCTTGTTCATGACGATTCATACCTTTCGTTCCGGTGTGGCGCGCACGAGCGCCATACCGGTGCGGACACCGTCAGCGAAGCGCGACGGCGTTGGCCGGCGAACCGACTCCACCGGTCAGGTTGAGCGGGGAGACGACCAGCAGGCAGTCGAACTGCCCGGACTCCTCCGAGTCGCGGGAGAGTTCGTCGAGGTCCCACAACTCGCCGATAGGCAGGCCGAGGAGTCCCAGCAGGTCCTGATGGATCATTCCCGGCTCGTTGGGCCCGCCGAACTCGGCGTTGCCGGAAGCGGGAAGCGCCTCGAAGGCCATGGTGTCCGACGCCGCGAGCGCGAATCCGTGATCCCAGAGCCAACCGAGGGTCTCCCGGTCGGCCTCCATACCCGTCCAGCACCGTGAGCGACGCACCTCTGCCTTGCGTTCCTCGTCGAGTGCGAGGTACCAGGCGGTCCAGCCCGTACGCAGAAGCAGGATGTCGCCGGGCCGCGTCTGCGCGTCCTGCCACTCCAACGTCTCGTCCAGCACGCCCGCGTGGAGACGCTCACCGCTCGCGTGGTCGATGGGCTGCCCCTGGGCCGTCCGGTACCGCTCGACGTCCACAAGGACTCCGCGGCCCGCGAGGGGCTGTTCGGCCCAGCGCTGCACGCCGAGCGTGGGGGACCCGACCTCCACCGCCTCGTCCGGAAAGCCGTTGTAGAACCCGTGCCGGAAGTGACGTCGATGGCGCAGGCCGTCGATCTGGCTGCCTGCCTGGAGCCAGAAGCGGTCGAGGTAGTCGTCGCGCTGGTCGGCGTGGGTACCGGTGAGGTGGTGCTCATAGGTCTCGCGGTGTGCCGCGATGGGAGGGGAGAACGCGTCGAGCGGGTAGTCCAGGTTGATGGCCACGCCCCGGCGCACGGCCCGTGCTGCTGCGAGGAGTTCGGCCGGGCCAGCGAGATTGGCCGTGCCCCGCTCGTCTGATTCTCCGAACAGGCCCCAACTGGACCAGGCGGGGGCGTCGGTGCGCTTCCCGAGTTCGTCGTATGTCGGTGAGCTCATGGGGTGTACTCCTCAATCGATCAGAGGCCGTGAGAGTGGGAAGCGCGCCCTCAGACGGGCCGGGCGGAGCTGGCGGGCTCCGTCGAGGCGGTGTCGGTCTGCTCGGCCGCAGCAGCGAGCGCGGAGTCCCGGGTCTCGGGAAGGCGCAGGACCAGCATCACGACACTGCCGACGACGGCGATCGCCAGAACGTACAGGGCAGGCGCGAGCGGCAGACCTGTCGTGCTGACCAGCAGGGCTCCGACGAGGGGGGCGGTTCCGCCGAAGATCGTCTGAGCGAGGTTCCAGGACACCGACGAGGCGGAGACCCGCACGTGCGTGGGGAAGATCTCGACAACGGTGGTGATCAGGGATGCGTTGAGGGCCGCGATCGGCAGCACCAAAAGCACCTGTCCTGCTGTGGTTCCCAGGAGCGTTCCCGTGCCTGCCAGGAGGAACCCGGGAACGAACAGGGCGAGCGTGCCGACCACTCCGGCCACCAGCACCGGACGCCGACCGTAGGCGTCGCACAGCGCACCACAGGTCGGCACCGCGAGCGCGAGCACCACGAATGCGAACAGGTTGGACAGGAGCGCGACGGAGGGTTCCGCCTTCACCGTCTCCTTGAGATATGTGGGCATCAGCCCGGCGAAGACGTAGTAGGCCACCGCGTAGATGGCGACGCCTCCACCCACCGCGATGATCTGCCGGCGACAGGACCGCAGGGCACCGCGCAGGGGGTTCTGTTCAACTGCCTCGGACTGTTCCAGATCCTCGAACTCCGGTGAGTCGTCCAGCTTGGCCCGGGTGTAGAGCCCCACCATGGAGATCACGCCGCCGAAGAGGAACGGGATGCGCCAGCCCCAGCTCGCCCACGCCTCGGGCCCGGTCACGCTCTCGACGAGCAGCACGACCCCGACTGCCAAGAGGAAGGCGACCGCTGTGGTCGTGGGCACGAGACTGACCCAGAAACCGCGTCGCCGGGCGGGAGCCCATTCGAAGACGAGCGAACTCGCGCCGGTCAACTCGCCTCCAGCGAAAAGACCTTGACACATCCTGAGGAAGACGAGCAGGAGCGGTGCCGCGATGCCCGCTGTCGCGTACGTCGGCAGCAAGCCGGTCAGCAGGGTTGCTATGCCCATGCCGGTGACGACGATGGCCAGGGTGGTACGGCGGCCGATGCGGTCGCCCAGGCTACCGAAGAGGAGCGAGCCGATCGGACGGGCGATGAACGCCACACCGTAAATGGCGAGGGTAGCCAGAAGGGCCACGGTCGAACTCGTGCCCTCCGGGAAGAATACGGTGGCGATGACCGTCGCCATGTAGCCGTAGACAGCGAAGTCGTACCACTCGGTGAGGGTCCCCAGCATCGCTGCGATGAGCGTTTTCCGGGCCATGGTCGGAGCACTGCGTTGTGCCATGACATCGGCTCCTTCGTTATTGGACGGCTGCACCCGTCACTGCGGTTTCACGGCGGAGCCGTCGAGCTGGACACGGCCTTCGAGGATGTGGGACTGGAGGGACTTGCCATGGCCGTCGACACGCAACGACGTGGCGATTCCCCCGCCGAGGGCGCCGGTCATGACGAAGTTCAGCGCACGGGTCCCGGGAAGTTCATAGCGAGTGATCGTTCCGGTAACCAGGCCGTCATACAGCTTGGCCACCATGTCGACAGTGACCTGCTCCCGGATGATGTCCCAGTGTTCGGCCCGGTACGGGATCACGGACACGTTGATGATGTCGCCCTTGTCGCCCGAGCGTGAGAATGCGATCTCACGCAGAGACACGACCGTGGGAGTGGGGGTCTGCATGTCAGCTCTCCAGGTAGCGAACGGCGGTGTGGATCTGCGAGGCGTCGATCTGGATGGGGTACACGGCGAGCGCGGGCTCGATACGACGGACGACGCCGCCACCCCCGGCCGGTCCCTCGAGATAGAGGCGCTCGACTTCGAGCGAGAGCCGCTCGGCGGCTTCCCTCGTCCGGGTACGTGCCGCGGTGCGCACGCGCACCTCCACGGGCTCCTGGTCGGACGGCCGGAAGCCATCGCCGACGAGCGTGTTGACGCCGTGGATGTCCTGGCGGGAGTCAAGGATCTCGTCGCCGAGTTCAGCGATTCGGTCGGCCATGATCTCCTCAGCGACCCGGGCACGGCTCAAGCAGCCCGCGGCGGCATACGAGATCTCACCAACGACCTTCCAGCCGACATCCACACCGACCAGGACCTTGGCAGTCGCCGGACGCGGGTTGCCCCTGGCCCCCTGGACCCGCACGCGGTCGGGTCCCACGGCCTCGGTCGTGACCTGGGTGAAGTCGGCGACGATGTCGGGGTTGGTGTATGCCGCCGGGTCGTGGACCTCGTATGAGACCTGAGCAGCGACCACCCTCTCGTCCAACAGGCCGCCCGTGCCATTCAGCTTGGTGATCACCGCGCTTCCGTCGCCGACCTCGGCGAACGGGAAGGGCAGGCGCCCGATGCCAGGGACCTCGCGGTAAGGCGGGTCCGCGAAGAAGCCCCCGGTGGCGTGAGTGCTGCACTCCAGGATGTGCCCCACCAGCGTGGCGTGGGCCACCCTGTCCCAGTCGTCCATCGACCAGCCCATTTCGTGGATGATCGGGCCGACGTAGAGCGACGGGTCGCTCAGCCTTCCGCCCACCACCCATTGGGCACCCTCGCCCAGCGCCTCGACGACTTCGCGTGCGCCGATGTAGGCGTTCGCGGACACGACGCTGTCGCCGAGTTCACTCACCCGCTTGCCCAGCTCCTCGATCAGGGGATCGAGTTTGCGGACCTGCTCCAGTACGTCGTCCCCGGTGATCGCGGCGATCTTGATCCCGCGATGGCCCGCCTGCTGGAACCGGTCCACGAGGATCTGGGCGGCGGCCTCGACGTTCGCCGCCCCGAAGCTGCCGACGACCTTCAGCCCGTCGGCGACATACGGTGCCAGCGCATCGACAGTGTCGTTGAGCCGGACGTCGTATCCGGCGTTCGCGTCGGCGCGCTTGCGCACCTGTGCCATGGCCAGCGTCCGCTCGGCGAGCGAGTCGAAGGCCAGGTAGTCCACGCGACCGCTAGCGGCGAGGTCAAGGGCCGGCTGGAGCCGGTCCATAGCGAAACCGGATCCACATCCGATCCGCACGAGGTGTTCGCCCTGTGAGTCTTTCCCTGAACGCGTCATAAGTGCCCTCCAAGAGTCCGGACGACGGTTTCTGAGATCAGCTCGTCACCGCCGCGCCGCCGGCCCGAGCGGGGTCGGCCCGGCGGTGACGGCCCACCCCATGCCATTTCCGTGGGCGGGGCAACGAGAGTGCGAGCGGAAACACACCCGTGCGGTACGTTGCCCCGCGCCGCGATCGGACGCTACCCCGCAGAGCTCCGATTGGATACCATCTGGTCGGAACTTTCTGAGAAGCTACATGATTAGTCGCGGTAGGGCGACAGATTGTGCACCATGTTGCTGAGTGCGGGAGGTGAGGACGCCGTACGAACGCTGCTCGCGCCGGTGTGCCGATGGCGCCGCGCGACGCGGCGGCCTCTTCTCGGCGCGCGCCATCGCCCATGCCTTCGCGTCAGGCGCTACGACTCTGCTGTGCTGCGTCGTCCTTACGCGGCGGCACCATCCTCGGCAGGCTCGATGCGGGGTCTGCCCGCGGCGCGACGTTCGGAACAGCCGCCAGCGCCTTACGTGCATGGGGTACGAGCTGCACGACTTTCTCGGCGGCGTCGCGGGCCAGGTCGTCGAGGACGGGCTGGTAGATGTCTCGCGTGATCCGTGTATCCGAGTGGCCGAGGGTTTCCGAGGCGACCTTGATGTCGACGCCGGCCGAGAGCATCAGCGTCGCGGTGACATGCCGGAGGTCGTGAAGGCGGATCGGCGGCAGACCGGCCGCATCTGTGAGACGCTCGAAAAGATCGCTGACCTTGCCCGGGTGGAGGAGGGAGCCGTCGTCCTGGGTGAAGATGCGACCGGTGTCCTGCCAGCCCTCACCCCACGCCTCGCGCTCCCTCCGCTGGCTACCCTTGTGCGTGAGGAAGCCCTCGTTGGTCTCGCCGTCCAGGGCAATCAGCCGGAGGCCGCTGTCTGTCTTAGAATTCCTAACGAAATGATCTTCGAGGTGGTTGGATCACTCCGGGGCCGTTGATCTGGGGGTGCCGAGTGGCTCGGCGGAAGCCGTGGGACGTTGATGACAAGTTGTGGGCGGTGATCGAGCCGCTACTACCAAAGATCGAACGTCGCACTCGTCATCCTGGGCGGAAGCGGCATCCGGACCGGCTGGTGTTCCAGGGCGTCCTGTTCGTCCTGCATACCGGGATCGCCTGGGAACACATGCCGCAGGAACTCGGCTTCGGTTCGGGCATGACGTGCTGGCGACGCCTGGCCGAGTGGACCGAGGCCGGCGTGTGGCCCCGGCTTCACGAAGCGCTCTTGGCCAAGCTCCGCAGCGCGGACGCCCTGGACTTCTCTGCGGCGGCCGTCGACGGCTCCCACACCAGAGCATTAAAAGGGGTCCCAAGACGGGACGAAGCCCTGTTGGCCGGGGCAGGACGGGCAGCAAGCACCACCTGATCACGGACGCCACTGGCATCCCGCTCGCCGTCACGCTGACCGGCGGCAACCGCAACGACGTCACCCAGCTCATCCCGCTGCTCCAAGCGGTGCCGCCCGCTCGGGGCAAGCGTGGCCGACCTCGGCGCCGCCCCGACGTCGTGCTTGGTGACCGCGGCTACGACCACGACAAGTACCGCCGCCTCGTCCGTGCGCTCGGTGTGAAGCCACTGATCGCGCGCCGTGGCACTGAACACGGCTCTGGACTCGGCACTCAACGCTGGGTTGTCGAGCGCGCATTCGCCCACCTGCACTGGTTCCGCCGCCTGCGGATCCGCTGGGAGATCCGCGACGACATCCACGAAGCCTTCCTCACCCTGGGATGCGCACTCATCTGCTGGCGACGCCTGTCACAGCCGACCCGACCCCTCACCCTCGCGCAGTAGCCACTCCCAGACCGAAGGAGCTTGGTCAAGGAGCCGTCTGACCCGCATTCCCTCTTCGCGTGAGGTCACCTTCGGCAGCGGGGTGAAGTCGTCGGGGATCACGTCCAGCCAGCTCACCACGCGGTCTCCCGTACGCAGAGTGATCAGCAGTTCCCACCGCACGTGATCGGCAACGTCAAGGTCAGGGCGGTGGGACAGGGTGTGCCACAAGGCCGGCCACAGAGAGTGGGTGCCGCCAGGCGCCGCATTCGCCCGCACCCACGTCGGATCCAACCGCTGACTCAGGCCGAGGTCACCCGCCCGCTCCTCCAGCCGGACCAACGAGGCCGAATCGATGACCTTCACCTCGTGTGGCAGCGGCCGCTCGACGTCCATCGCCCCATGCTGCCCGACAGCACCTCACCTCGGGCAGCCGACCCCAAAGAGTCATTCCGTTAGGAGTTCTAAGCCTGAGCAACGGTCCTCAAACGAACCAGCACGCCCCACCCGCTATCACGCACCAACTCGTTAAAGCTTCAGGTGTTCCGGCTCACCCGCCGGCGGTGTACTACTCACCTCCCCTAGCGATAGTGCGAGGAGCCCGTGGTCGAGCCCAACGATCAGCCGCTGTGACACCCATGTGACGGCAAGTGCAGGATGATGTACTGGAATCTCTTCAACCAGCGCTTGGCTCGACACGTCCCACAGGCGTACGGTCCTGTCGCTACTGGCGCTGGCGAGGAATGTCCCGCCCTCACCGATCATGCTCACTGCGTTTACTGCGCCCGAGTGGCCTGTGAGGTCTCCGATGGGTTCGCCACGCGCGGCATCCCACAGGCGCACCTCTCCATGTGCGTGCGCGGTGGCGAGCGCGGTCTCCCCCATCATGGGCAGCGCACACATTGCAAGGGTCTCGGTTGCGGCGACCAATTTGTGGCGCTGACCAGAGGTGGCGTCCCACAACCACACCGTGCCGTCCTGACCGTCCGTAGCAGTTGCGACGTATGGTTGACCAGCGATTTCCAGGGGACACATGGCGTAGATCCCGCCATGAAAGCGGGCAAAGTGTGCGGTCTCGTTGCTCAGTGGGTCCCAAAGCCATGCGCTTCCGTCGGTGTGGCCCGTAGCTAGTAGCGTTTGGTCGCCGACGCGCACGGAGCACACGGTATAGGCAGGTTTGTTGCCTGGACGTCGAGACGACCGCGGCACGGCTTCCGCAAGGTCAGACAACCACACTGCTCCGTCGTCACCGCACCCGGCGAGGTACGACCGGTTGAGGTGGGTCACGGTACATAGAGCCCGCACCCAGTCGTGATTTCCACGCAACGAGTTGACGACCGAGCCAGAGCCAGGATCGCGCAGTTGAGTTACGCCGTCGTCACCGCCAGCGGCCAATAGCAAACCGTTACCGCTGGATGCGGGGGAGAGTGCGCGCACGGCGCTCACGCTGCTGGCGCGCGGCGCCGACGGGTCCCACAGCCGCACGGTGTGGTCGGCGCCCCCACTGGCGATCAGGTCTCGGCCGTTGACGTGCAGCACGCAGAGGGAGTCCACGGAGTCGGAATGGCCTTGGAGGGTGATGGTGATGCGGCCGGTCTCCGGGTCCAGCAATCGCACCAGGTCGCCGCTCGGGCTGGCAAGCAGCGACTTTCCCTCGACTGTGAGGGCACGCAGCGTAAAGGCCAGGTCCTCCCCGGGGAGGGTACCTACACACCAGCCGCTGATCGGGTCCCACAGACGAACCGTTTTGTCGTCTCCGAGACTTGCTAGCAGGGTGTGATCTCCCATTTCCACCGCGGACAGGGCGATGACGGAACTCTCATGCCCTTCGAGGATGTGGACGCGCTCGCCGGTGTCGGGACGCCAGAGCATGATGGAGTGGTCATCTTCGTCTCCGCCCGACGCCAGGAGAGTTCCGTGGTTGACCGCTAGCGTGCACAGACTCTCGACCCAGCCGCCGTGCTCCGATAGGACCGCTGTGCACTCTCGGGAGGCGGGATCCCAGATCCGGACTGTTCCGTCCGCGCTCCCTGTTGCAAGGCGAGGCCCGTCGGCCGTTTCGAAGGCGCACAAATCTCGGATCGAGCTGACGTGGCCGCGCAGGTACCCCGCTGCGCGTCGGAGGGACTCGTTCCACAGCCAGACGTCCCTGTCCGCAGCGAGAGCGAGGTAAGTCTGCCCGTCGACGATCAGGCCGCACATCGCACTGATGCGCCCGAACTTGGGTGTGAGGCGTCGTACCGTCCGGGCGGTCACTGGGTCCCAAAGCCGGATGGTCCCGTCGCCGGCGGCGCTGGCGAGCAGGGTGCCGGTCGGGGGGCCGAGGGCGCACACAGCGCGGATCTCGCCGCTGTGGCCTTCTAGAATTGCGTCTTCGGCGCGGGAGGCGACTGCTGCCCACTCGGCTCGGTATGGCCCCTTCACTGCCAAGGGCCCGTAGACCTGTCCGAATCCTTCCTGCGCCTCGGTTACGCTGAAAAGGGCCGCGCGCTTGGTGGGGACGCAGTCGATGGCTTGCGGCGTCCGGCGTAGAAGCTGGGCGCGTTCCTTGGCCGCTCGGGAGACCGCCGAACTGCTCGCCGGGATGAGGCGTCGCAGATCTGCGTGGAGCGCGTACTCCGCGTCCGCAAGCAGCTCGTCGATGACCCGGCCGCCCACGGCGTGCCGGGGTAGCGAACGCAGCAGGTACGCGGGCGCACGGTCCCAGCCCAGCCGTCGGCCGTAGGAGACGAAGGAGCGTGTGAGGGCGCGCTCGTCGGTCACGTTCGATCCGAGCTGCGCGCGATTTTGCCGCAGCGCATCATTTAAGGCTTGGTGGAAGAGCCGGAACACACCCGTGTTCTGATCGCTGACGCCGCTCTCGATGAGAAAGTTCGCGGCTGACGAGCGTGCCAGAGAACGGAGCTGGTCCTCAGCGAGGTGATGGCCCGTAAGTTTCTCCACTGCAGCGCTCCACAACGGCATTGGGAGCCCTGGAGCCTCGGCATAGGCCAGGACGCTTAGGGCATCAGCCGCCGGAGCGCCGTCAACTGCAGGCAGTCGTGAGAGGTATTCCTCCAGGGCTGCAGCGACGGTGGGCGTGAAGGCAATATCTGCGGGCGCAACAGCGCGAGTATCGTGCAGGCCGTGAGCGCGCGCGGTGAGACCGGCCACGAGAAAGTTCGCGTCGGCGAGTTCTGCGATGCGGGCAGCAACCGGGCGCGCGGTGCGCTTGTCGGCATATGGGTTATCGGGCCGCTCGTCGCCCAACAGCTGGAGCGTAGCCATGGTGTATGCGGCGAGGTCCGCTGTGGCGAAGAACTCGGGAGCGTCCAAGTCGATGACACGGACCGCCGCGCCGAATGGGTCGAGCAAGCTACCGGCGTCGTCCCTGCGGCGGCTACCAACTAGAACCCGGACATGGAGATCCGCGCAAGTCTCAGCCAGCGGGATGGCAATGTGTCGCGCGATCAGGCGGGCCTGCTGCGCGCTGGTGGCCTCGTCAAGAGCGTCGATGACGATGACGAAGGGCGTTTGCGCGGAGGCAGCTCGTTCGGACAGCGCGGCCCGCAGTACGGAGGCCAGGTCGCTCACGCGTTCGGGGGGCGCGGCCGAGGCCGCAGCGGCGATCTCCTCGGCTACCTCGAGAGCGGTCTTTCCCTTGGCGTGAACGGCGCAGGAGACCGCACCGAGGGGGGCACGCAGGGCGTCGTCATCCGCCGGGAGTGACGCGGCGATACCGAAATCTGCCGAGGTGACCACGCGCCCGAGCACCGCGGACTTGCCCACGCCGGGTGACCCGGTCACCATCAAGACTTTCCGCGGTGCGGTGACGCAGGTCATCCAGCCGATGATCTCGGCGAGCGCTGCGGTGCGGCCGCGGAATCGGAAGCCTTTTTCGGAGTTGGTGCTCACGCCGCGGGCGCGCGGCTTCCAGTGCCGGCCAGCTTCCGGATCGTCGTCCAGCGTCCAGCCCCACGCCGCGAGCGCTGTTTCGCCCGCTGCCTCGGCCGACCAGTCGGCGAGCAGCGCGATCTTTTGTTCGGGCAGACACCTATCGGCCTGATAAAGCGTAAAGGCTCGGGCGTCACCCGAGCCGCTGGCTTGCCCGACCAGACCCACGATCGCCTGGTACGTCGATGACCACAATGCGGCACCGCTATAGCCGGGCTTGACGGGATAACGCGATGCCGTGTCGAGTCGCACCCACCCGTAGGCGAGCGCCTCGCCGACCGTCCCGTCCGACGAATTGCCGAATAGGTCGCCGTCGGGGAACCCAAATGCCCACCACGCGTCACCTACGAGGGCGGAAGGCGTCGGCCGCCGCAGTCGCCCTGCCGGCTCACCGGAGACTGGCTCCGAGAGTACGAGGACGGCCACGTCCTGCGCGCGGTGCTTCGCTGGAGCTTCCGGCGCGAACACATCTCGTACTCGGAAGCGCCGGTCCATGAACTGGTCTGACTTGGGGAAGGCCACCCACAGCTCCCGCGTTCTTTCCCACGTTGGGCATGCGACATGCGCGCAGGTAAGCACCCGATGGTCGTCTATGAGGAAGCCGGATCCCAGCGCCTTTTCGTCGTGCTCCGTGCCGTGTGCTGCGGCTACCCAGGCATCGGTGCCCGGGCGCGGGCCCGAACCGACAGTGGCGTTCATCGAGACTCAGGCCTCGTCCGCCGCCGCGGGTCGCCAAACCATGGACACCTCGAAGTTCGCGTCCGTCGAAGCCTTGGCCACGAGCCAGTTGGCCGTCCCACTGACCTTGATACCGAATTTCACCTGGACCTCCGCAGGGCGGAGCGCCACAGCCTGGTCGAGTACTGTCCGGGCGGCTTCCACAGCCGGCCGTACCGCTTCGCGGACCTGGCCCACGATCTCTGCGGCGCTGACCTGGTGGAACTCGTCTGTCGGCTCGATCTCGAACCGGACGACCGTCTCGTCGTCCAGCGCGTACGACACCACCTGATCTGCCATTGCGGCCCCCTCGATAGATTGCGAACACAGCTTAGAGCCAAGCCGTCGCTCACATGGGTAGTTGGCTGACCGCGCGGGCTGCCCGATGGGTCGCTCTTGCTCATTCCCCGTGCTGCGCCCGCCGAGTTCATCGTGGTCGAGGGTAGCCACGGTATTGATCAGGTCCACGTGGGATCCGGATACCCTGGGGTTGCCTTAACGGAGTTTGGTGGAGTCGAGGGTCAGCAACCTAGACAACTGCGGAGCATGCCTATAGCCGGAAAGTGGTTCTGCGCTCCCGGATGCAGGGCGGGAATGTCAGGAAAGTTCTGCAGCGGTCGTGTTGGCCTGACATCATCCGCTGATGATCGTCACTCCGATACCCGGAACCCACCGGGACAACATGCTCAGCGCTCTGCGATCCGTCTTTGTAGCTGCGGGAAACCTGGACTCGCAGCACCACAGCTCGGCCTACGGCCGTCTCCTGGCTTACCTGGAGTGGGCCACCGATTCCCTGCGTCTGTTGGTCGACCAGATCAGTGCGAGCGACATCGATCGTCTGATCAGGACTCGGATGTATCAGTCCCTGTTGGATGGTGTGGGGCGTCTGGCAGGCAGTGACCAGGAGCGGTTGGTGAACGGGCTCCTTGCCAACGAGGTTAGGGAGCGCGTAGTTGCTCTGGATGCGGCGGTGGTTGCTTTCCAGGGGCAGATGCAGCGTTGGCCGGCTATGACTTCCGTGCTTGTGCTCGACACCAGTGTGTTCATCAAGCATGAGACGAAGCTCGAGGACACTGACTTCTCTGTGCTTGCAGGCGCTCGGGCTGAGGCGGTTCGGGTGACGGTGCCGATGGTGGTTGTCGACGAGCTGGACCGGCTGAAGGAGTCAAGAGACAAGCAGGTCCGGTGGCGGGCCGGGTACAGCCTCGCGGTGCTGGACCAGCTCCTGGATAGCAATGAGCGCCTGGGACGGGTGAAGGTCGAGGTGCTCTTTGACAACCCGGGGCATGTGCGGCTGGCGGACGAGGACGACGAGATTGTGGACCGGGCCCTCGCCGTGCACACGATCGTGGCCGGGTCGGTTCACTTGGTCACGTATGACACGGGAATGTCGATGCGGGCGAAGTGGGCGAACTTGCCGGTGCTGAAACTGCGGACGGATGCGGGTACGGGCCCGGAGCCGGAGAAGAGGTGACCGTGGGGGCCGGGGTGAATTCTCTCGCGTTCGTGCTCGGCGGTGCTCCTGATGTAGCCGCCTGCCCTGTTATTTCAGGGGTGGCCGATCGGGGCGGGCAATGATCCAATGCCTGTCTGAAAAGCGTCTTGGTTAAGGTCTGCCGCATTGCCCAACCCTTAGCGCCCATGCACCCTGGAAGGCTTGCCACGGTGGCGGGCGTTTGGGGGATGTGATGGCACGCCCGGCAGTACGCGACGGCAGCGATCCCAAGGCTGTCCGTGACACGCGCGTGTTGGTCGACTGCCTGCAGGAGCTGGTGCGAGGCGCTTACCGGCCTGTCAGGAACTGCAGCAAGTACCCCGAAACGGTGTGGCTTGCAGATGTTCCAGAGGGACTCGTCCGGCCCGTGAAGGACGCCGACTCCCGCATCATGGTGGTGAAGCACCGTCCACCCCTGGACGCGCCCCGGCTGCCGGCAGTTCTGCAGGGACGCGTGTCAGTCGAGGCCGCAGCGACCGCTGCCGCAGAGCCTCCCGCGCTGCTCGACGACACGGCAATGTTCAGTGAACGGACAGACCCCTTCACTGACGAGGCCGATGATCCGAAGGCATTGGATGTCGGCAGCTCAGACGTGCGTAAGGCCTACGAGGGCTGGGTCGGCCGATGGAAGCGATGGGCGCGGGAAGAGCTAGCGGCTGCGTCGCACCGCCGTCTGCACCAGCAGCTGTATCGGATTGCCAAGAAGATCCAACAGGACGGTGATTCCTTCGAAACCGTCCTGGCCGTAGGCCTCCTACAAGTAGGAGCCGAGCGAGGTTCGGCTCGGGTACGCAGGCACATTGTGACGGTTCCTGTCACCCTTACGGTCGATCCGAATTCAGTCAACGTCACGGTGTCTCTGGTGCCGGGTCAGTCAGGTCGCCTGGAAGATACCGAGTTTCTCAGCGAGTCCGATGGCTACACCTCGGAACTACTGGGGGTTGTACGTTCTGAGGTGGAGGAAGCCGCCTTCCACCCCTTGTCAGACCGGGCGTCTGAGGCCGTGCGCTCATGGGCCCAGCGTGCCTTCGGTGTCGAGCGAACACTTCCGTTCGACTCCGGCAGCGGGCACCCTGACCTCACCGCCGACCCCGAGGCACGGTCACTGCATCATGCGCCGGCGATCATCCTGCGCGAACATGGCCAGCGCTCGGTACTCGGTTTCTTCGAAAGTATCGCGCGAGTCTTGAAGCGTCCCGGAGCGCAGGCGCCTTTGGGGCTGGCGCAGCTGCTGTACGACCTCGAACCCGAGCAACGCACCACCTGGGGGAGTAGTAAGGGCCCCGTCCCTCCGGCACTGGGCCCGGAACCGCTATTCCCCATGCTCACCAACGCGGCCCAGCTGGACGTGCTGGATAGACTGCAGCACGACACCAGCGTGGTGGTCCAAGGCCCGCCAGGCACCGGAAAGACCCACACGATCAGCAATCTCATCGCGGCGCTTCTCGCGGATGGCAAGAGAGTCTTGGTCACCAGCGAAAAGGGACAAGCTCTTAAGGTACTGATCGACCAACTACCGCCCAAATTGCGCAGCATGTGCGTGCTCCAGCGCGATCAGTGGCAGGGCGGCAGCTCCGATCTACGCCAGTCGCTCGGAGCTCTGGCCCACCTGAGTGCGACCACGAACACTGAGCGGCTTAAGCAGCACATCGAGACCCACCAGGCTCAGCGGCACCAACTTTTGGCTGAACGGGCCAAGCTGCGAGAACGTCTGAGAGCGGTACGGGAAGTGGAGTGGTATGAGCACCCCGAGATCGCACCGGGATACCGCGGTCGCCTCGACGAGATTGTGCAGAGGGCCGCATGGGGCAATGCTGATTACCAGTGGCTGCCACCGCTGCCTGCACAACCAGGGCAACTGCCACCGTTGGATACTGACGAGGCTCAGCGGCTATGGCTGCTGGTGACCCAGCACGGCCCAGAGATCCTCGATGCTCACATTCAGTACTGCCCCGATCCAGGCACCTTGCCCGACCCCGAAGAGGTCTCAGGCCGCATCAGGGACATAGAGGCAGCTGACACAGCCCTCGGATTGGAGCCCGCAACGCCACTCGCCCAGGCCCTGGCCGAACACGGTGATGTGGAGCTTGCGGTGACGGAAGGCTTTCTGGAGCAAGCCCAGCAGGCCCTTCAAGGCATGGGGATGTCCGCAGACCCTGCAACTTGGCAAGAGAAGAGCTGGCCCACTCGCGCGCTTGAGGACGGCATCGCACGACGCTCGCAGCAGATGTGGGACAGCATCCGCAAGGCCTCAAAGCGAGCCCAAGAGACCCAACAAGAGATCGCGAACGCCTCCTTCCTGAATGTGGAAGTGCCCCAGCTACCCGAAGGCGAAGAACGAGAACTACTGGTAAGCAGCCGAGACGTTGAGAAGTACCTCCTGGGAAACGGTCAACTGAACAAACGATGGCCCCGGCCAGCTGTCCTCAAACAAGCCCGGGTCCTACTCGAACGATGCCGAGTCGAAGGCATGGCACCCGCCAACCGAGAGCAAGTTACCGCAGTGGCGCGCCATCTGGAGATGCGCTCCCATACCCGTACTTTGCGCAGCCGCTGGGCAGGGGTCGGATGGGACGTCGAGAAGAACACGCCAGAGTTGCTGTTCTCCGAACTCCTGGACAGAGCTTCCTTGCTGCAGGCCATCGACTGCTGCGTCGCGGCAATCCGCCAAGTCCACACGAGGCTGCTCACCAACGGTATCCCAGTACCTGTCACCACAATCGATCAGTGGCAGAACGTCCGACGAGCTGCTGCACAGGCCCGGAACCTGTTACGGGTCAAAGCAGCGGACCGCCAGCTCAACGAGCTTCTCACTAGGCTTCCTCAGCCACAAGCTCAAGGCGTTCAGGAGCTTCGCCAGGCAGCTGATGCCGTAGCTGCCCGCGACGCCCAGGCCTATGCCAACGCAGTGCAAGCATTGACGCTGGCGTACCAGCGTGAAGCGGACCGTCGAGAGACAGGAAAACTGTTCCAGCGCCTGAGCGAAGCTCACGCTGAGTTGGCGCAGGTGTTCGCCTCCGACCCTCTCGCAGGGCACTGGCGCGACCGATTCGCTGCTTTCCCCCACGCGTGGGCTTGGCGGCAAGCACAGGACTTCCTCGACACCGTTCTCCTCCCCGGTCGTGAAGAACAGCTCGAAGGGGAGCTGGCGCAGATCGAAGGCAGACTCCACGACCTTGTAGAGGGCCTGGTGTGCGACCGAGCGGCCCTGCATTGCGTGAGCCGCATGACCACGAAACACAAACAAGCCCTGGCCGCTTACGCCAGCGCCATAGCCAATGCCGGCCAGGGGACAACGGACTACGGAAAACGCCACCAACGACACGCGCGCTCAGCCATGCAGACAGCTCAGGGCGCGGTCCCCGCATGGATCATGCCACTCAGGCAGGTGGCCGAGACGATCAGCCCGGAACCAGACTCCTTCGATGTTGTGATCGTCGACGAAGCCAGCCAGGTCGGTCTGAACGGCCTCCTGCTGCTGTGGCTCGCCCCGCGGATCATCGTCGTCGGGGACGACCGCCAGTGCGCGCCCTACTACACCGGCAGCAAACATGACCGGATTACCCAAATTTTCGACGAACGCATGGATGCACTTGAACCCTGGCAGCGCGAAGGCTTCGACCCCAAATCCAACCTGTACGAGCTGCTTTCCTCACGCTTCACCGAAGTGGTCCGTCTCACCGAACACTTTCGCTGTATGCCCGAAATCATCAAGTGGTCCTCCATGCAGTTCTACCCCGACAACGAGCTCATCCCGCTGCGTCAGCACGGCTCGGACAGGCTCTCCCCGCTGAAAGTCGTCCACGTACCAGAAGGCCACTGTGAAGGACGCAGAGATAAGCTGATCAACCGCCCCGAAGCAGAAGCAGTCGTTGACCAGCTCTGCCGCCTCACCCAAGACCCGGCCTACGCCGACCGCAGCCTAGGTGTCATCATCCTGCGCCAAGGCGCCCAGAGCCGACTCGTACAAGACCTCGTTGACCTGCGCATCGACATGCCGGCCCGCGAGCGCCACAACATCCTGGTCGGTACTCCTGAGGAATTCCAAGGCGACCAACGCGACGTCATCCTGCTCTCCATGGTCGTTGACGGCACCAACGTCATCGCGGCAACTGGGCGCAGCCATGAACGGCGCTTCAATGTCGCAGCCAGCCGAGCTCGTGACCAGATGTGGCTCTTCCACTCGATGACCGTCGACCAACTGAGCAGCAAAGACTTGCGCCGCTCCCTGCTCACCTACATGCAAAACCCACCCCCGCCCTACACCCACGCCCGCCAGCCGGCCAACGTCACCCCAGACCAGCTATGCGCCCCCTTCGACTCGCTCTTCGAGCAACGCGTTTACCTGCGCATCAAGGAACGTGGCTACGACGTAGTGCCGCAATGGGAAGTCAACGGCAAGCGCATTGACCTCGTCGTCACCGGGGGCCACGGACGCCTCGCCGTCGAGTGTGACGGAAGTCCCCACCACTCCACGAGGCAACAGATCCACGACGATGCGGAGCGCGAACGAGAACTACGCCGCGCAGGTTGGACTTTTTGGCGCGTGCGCAGCAGCGCCTTTGCTCTATCGCCGGAGGCTGCCCTCGCTCCTCTGTGGAAACGCTTGACCGACCTCGGTATCCACCCGGATACCGCATCAGACAGAGTCGCAGATGGCGCAGAACCTCGGGCGGTGTGGGCGCCGGTCGGTCTGGCTGAAGCCGAGACCGCAGAGGAAGAGGCAGACCCCTATGACGGTGAACTGGACGACGACAGCGAGGCAGTCTGACATGGAAAACTTCGACGAAAGTACTCTCGAAGAGCTGGCTGCCATGATCAGCGGAGATGAGGCTGGCATGAAACGTCGCGGTGGCTGGGAGCTGGCGCCCTTCCTCCGCCGGGCTGGCTGGGAAGATGTTCCCGATCACGAGGGCAGCCCACGACACACTTGGCTTCTGGACCTCCTGCGTGAGCGTAAGGAAGACGACGCCGGAGACATCGAGCGTGTCGTACTGCGTCTGGCCGACCGGCGTGAGTACCAGCAACAAGCCAGTGAATACACACCTGTCATCGAACGGCTCCAGGAAGTCCTGGCCCTCGAAGGCCTACGCGTCGACTACCGCAACGGGCGACCCAACCTAATTGCGTACGATCCTGACAACCCACCCCGGCCACAGCGAGTCGAACTCAAGGTCACGATCACCGACATCGTCGCTGATCCCGACTTGGCCCGCGCCGTCCAGTTGCGTTTGGATGAGGCGCACACATGTCAGGAAAACGGCGCTTACACCTCTGCGGTCATCATGCTTGGCAGCCTCCTCGAAGGCGTGCTTGTACACGCAGCCGAAGTCAGGCCTGCCGCCACGCCACTTTCCAAGCCGCTGCGCGCGGCTGGCATGCAGGACCTTGTTCAGCATGCCCATGTGAATGGATGGATCGACCAAGACGCGAAAATGGCGTCGGAACTATTGCGAACCTACCGCAATCTGGTTCACCCGCTTGCCGAGAAGCGAGCGAAGCACAGCGCGGACTTCGACACAGCCGACCTGTGTTGGTCCACCGTGAATGCCGTCCTCAATGACCTGGCGGCCAGTCGCGTCTGACTGAGCATTTTCAGCCTGGCGACCGATCGGGTGACAGCGGCACGGTCGCAACGCACGAGGCGCCTGTGCCGTTGAGGGAGGTGTTCGACGTCTCAGCTCAACAGCGCAGGTGCCTCGTTGGTCCCTTATTCTGCCGCATTCGACCTGCCGCATGCGCTGGTCGAGTGGGTACCATACTCATCGTCACCCGCGAGGGCGACCGCCGGTGCAGCTTCCGCCGCACCAGCGTGCGCTTATCGGCCTGGTGTACCTGCGCAAGCACGACACCCTGGCTCAGGTCGCCGCCGGCTTCGGCATATCTGTCGGCACCGCCCATACCTACACCACCGCCGTGATCAACTTCCTGACCGAGCGGTCACCGGGCCTGCTGAAGGTCCTGCGCGAAAGCGACCCGCAGTTCGTTCTGCTGGACGGGACGCTCGCCGAGTGCGACCGGGTGGGCGGCGGTCGGGCCGATTACTCGCACAAGCACCGTCGCCACGGAGTGAACGTGCAGGTGGTGACCAACCCCGCCGGCCAGGTGCTGTGGATCTCGTCGGCTCTGCCGGGCCGGTGCCACGACCTCACCGCGGCCCGCTCTCACCGGATCATCAGGATCTGCGAACGCCAGGGCGTTCCCATCCTGGCCGACCGTGCCTACCAGGGTGCCGGCCCGTGGGTCACCACCGGACGCAGACGGCCGCCCGGCGGGCAATTGTCGCCAACACAGCAGACGGTGAATCGGGCACTGGCCGCGTCCCGCGCACCCGTCGAACGAGGCATGGCACTGCTGGAGTCCTGGCAGATCTTCCGAAGGTCCCGGATCAGCCCGAACCGCATGACGTCAGTTGCCAAGGCCCTCCTCACCCTGGAGAGGCAACGCTGAAAATGCTCACTAACTCCCCAAAGCCTGGCTGCGCCTCGGCTCTGCCGCGCAGCCTGCCACCAAGGCGCAGCCAGGCAGTGTCCAGGTTCGGTTCGTAGTGGTCACCTTCGTGTCCGGAGGGAGCCCGGCCACTTCTGGGAGCGGGTCCGCCGATCGATCCGTGGGGACGTGACCAGGTAGCGTGACGGTTGCCTTAACGGAGGTTGGTGGACACGAACGGGGACAACCCGGACCGGCAGGTGCGGCTGAGCTTCCTCGGGTGACGAGGATCGTTCCCGGGGGCCGCGCCGCCGGCCGGGTCGGCGCCGTCCGGGGTCACGTCGTCGCCCCACCGCTCCCACCCGGTCCGGAGGCTTCAGGACCGGCCTGTGGAGACGGGCCGTGGTCGCGGACGTAGACGGTGACTCGTGCGCCGGCGGCATGAGTTGTGCCGTCCTCGCGGAAGTGCCGTCGCAGGGTGCTGGTCTTCGCTTCCTCCTGGGGGTTGGTCGGCGAGTGTCCACCCGCCGGGTCGCGGACCGCGATGATCCGGTCGAACTCCAGCATGCGTGCCGCTATGTCCTCGGCGGGAAGCTCGATGCCTGCCAGCGTGTTCGAGGAAGCGGGGTCCTGTGCCAGGGCCAGATCCGTCAGGAGCCGGGTGTCCTCGGGGTAGGCCGCGGTCCAGACCCGGTGGCGTCCGGAGAGATAGAGCAGCCCGTCGCCGGGACGGCTCTCCCCGCGTACGGTGGCGCCGATGGCGATGACGTCGGTGCTGCGGCTCCCGGGCGTCCTCAGCGAAAGGCTCGACGGGACGAGCGCGGCCAGTACGGCAACTGCCGCGATCCACGACATGCGGGATGACCGCCGCAGCCGGTGGAGGTGATCCATCCAGGCGCCCAGCAGCAACGCCAGGCCGATGCTGCTGTAGAGCACGTACCGGTCGACGAAAAGGGGTCTGGCCAGCGAGGCGATCAGCAGCAGAAGGCCCGGGAGCACAAGGATCGGCAGAGCCAGCGCGGGGAGCCGCACGGGTCCCCTCGTCCTCAGGGGCGTCCGGGCGCACGCCACGCCCACGACCGCCACGGCCAGGAAACCGAGCAGCCGCATCGGCCCCGGCAGGTCGATCCAGGAGACCTGTCCCGACTGTCCCGCACTCCGGACGGCCAGCGGCAACAGCCCGGCCACGACCGCCGTGGCCGTCACACTCCACGCCCGCAGCACCGGTCGTGGAACACGGGAGGCGACCAGTGTGACGCCGTGTGCGACCAGGGCGAGGACCGCGAACTCGTGGAGCAGACAGGCCAGCAGCATGGTGGAGCCGTAGACCGCCCACCGCCACCGGCTGCGATGCGGGACGGCGACCACGAGCGCGTAGGTGGCCCAGGTGACCAGGGCGCAGACCATGGCGTACGAGCGGCCCTCCTGCGCGTACCGCTGGACCTGCGGAAGGAGCGAGAACACCAGCCCGGCCAGCAGCCCGGCACGGGGGCCCGCCAGGCGCAGCCCCAGAAGCCCGACTCCGCCCGCCGCCACGGCCATGGCCAGCACGGACGGCAGCCGCAACGTCAGCAGCCCTCCGCCGAAGAGACCGAAGAGTCCGTGCATCACGGCGTAGTGCAGGGCATGGACCAGATCGACGTGCTGCGCGGTGAGCCATATCTGCGAGAGATCGCGGTGCGCGAGCTGATAGGTGACGGCCTCGTCCCCCCACATGCTGTTCTTCCTGCGGATCCCCCAGAGCCCCAGAGCGACGGTCAGCAACAGGGGCGCGATGACGACAACGGCCCGGGGCGTGCCCGGTGCCGGTCGGCGGACGGCCACGAGCGAGGGAACCGTCCTGGCCACGGCGGGGCCACGTTCATCAACGGACATCGGAGGGAGCGCCTTTCAGCAGTGGCGATGACACTCCGCCAGCGTGCCCGGACCTCGTTGACCGGGTGCTGACCCAACCTGACCGAACGATCAGGAAGGCGGCCCGGCGGTGTGCGAGGCTGCACCCCATGCGCATCCTGGTGGTCGAAGACGAGGTGGACCTTGCCCACACCCTGCACACCGGCCTGACCGCCGAGGGGTACAGCGTCGACCTCGCCCATGACGGCCGACAGGGACTGTGGATGGCCCGGACCGGTGAATACGCCCTGGTCGTCCTGGACTTGATGCTGCCCGGACTCAACGGCTACAAGGTCTGCGCCCAGTTGCGCAGGGAGGGCAACGCGACCCCCATCCTGGTGCTCACCGCCAAGGACGGGGAGTGGGACCAGGCGGAGGCCCTGGACACGGGGGCCGACGACTACCTGGCCAAACCCTTCTCCTACCTGGTGCTCGTCGCACGGCTGCGGGCCCTGGTCAGACGGGCCGCCACGGTCGCCCCGCCCGTCCTCGCCGTGGGCGACCTCTCGTTGGACGTCGCCGGGCGGGTCTGCCGCCGGGCCGGGGCCCGGGTGGAACTCACACCCCGGGAGTTCGCCGTGCTGGAGCTGCTGGCCCGCCGGGCGGGGCAGGCGGTCTCCAAAACGGATCTGCTCTACCACGCGTGGCCCGACGAGGCCCGGGACCCCAACCTGGTGGAGGCGCGCGTCAGCGCCCTCCGCAAGAAGGTGGACGCCGCGTTCCGCAGGCAGTCCCTGCAGACCGTACGGGGCACCGGCTACCGGCTGGTGGACGACCGTGAACGCGACTGAGCCGCGACGCCGCTGGTGGCCGCGTTCGGTACGGGCCCGTACGGCCCTGGCCGCCGCCTCGGCCGCCGCCGTCATCCTGGTCGGGATCGGCTGGTGGCTGCACCGCGACGTCTACCGCCAGAGCGAGCAGATCGCCGCGGACCGGGCCCGGCCACAGCTCTTCGCTCTCGTCGACCAGTTGAGGGAAGGCATGGTTCCCGTTCGCACCAGCTCCGTGCCGTACGAAGTCGTGGCGACCGGCCGGAGCGGCGCCGTCGCCTTCGGCGGCGGCATGGAGGAATTCGATCCCGGCACCCGCCATGTGCTGCCCGCCCCGCCGAAGGCCGAGCTGCCCGCCCCGCCGGGTGACGGAGAGAACGACGGGGAGGGCTGGGGTTATGCGACCCGTCCCCTGCGCCTGCCGGGGCGTCACGACGCCGAGTCCTGGGACCTGTTCGGCAAGGACGGCGGAACCTACCTGGTCCTGTTCGACGACATCAGGGCCGATGAACTGAGCAGCGACCAGATCGCCGCTCTGGGCATCGCCTCCGACGCCACACTGCGCGTCCATGTGGTGGTGCTCCCGCACACGGCCGTGGCCGTCACCGAGACCATCGACCGCCTGCTGCTGCGGGCCGGCCTCGTCGGCCTCGTACTGATCGCCGCCGTCGCCTACTTCGCCGTCCGTATCGCGCTGCGGCCGGTCGAAGCCATCCGCGTCCTCACCGCCTCGGTCACCGCGAACGACCCCCGCGAACGCGTCACCGTCCCCGCCACGGGACACGAGCTGACCGCCCTGGCCACCACCATCAACGCCACCCTCCAGCGCCTCGACAACGCCGCCGCCCAGCAGCGTCGCTTCGTCGCGGACGCCGCCCACGAACTGCGCAGCCCCCTCACCACACTGCTCGCCAGCCTTGAAGTCGCGCTCGCCTACCCGGAACGCACCGACTGGCCGGCCGCGGCGACCACCGCCGCACGGCAGACCCGCCGCCTCCAGGCCCTCGCCGAGGACCTGCTCCTCCTCGCCCGCCTCGACACCCGCACCCCCGTGACCGACCCCGACACGGTCGACCTGACAGCCCTCGCCTCCCGGATGGCCGAGCACTACCCCCTCCCCGAGCGACCGTTGACCCTCGCCTGCGACAGCACCGGCCCCGCCTACGTACACGGAAACCCCGACGCGTACGAACGGCTGCTGCGCAACCTTCTCGACAACTCCGCCCGCCACGCCGGACACCGCATACAGATCACCGTCCGGAACCAGGACGCCTGGGTCGTCCTCACGGTGCACGACGACGGACCCGGCGTACCCAACGAGGACGCCGAGCGCATCTTCGAACGCTTCGTGCGGCTCGACGACGCCCGCTCCCGCGACCACGGCGGCACCGGCCTGGGACTCGCCATCGCCCGCGATCTGGCCCACCGCCACCACGGCACGCTCACCCTCACGCCCCGGACCCTCGGAGCGTGCTTCCGGCTACGTCTTCCCCGGGCCGCGGGGGCTGATGGCCGCACATCGTGACGGATCGGATTTTCGCGGGTGTCCGGGCCTGATCCGTCGGTGCGTCGCCTCCGTGGCGCCCGGCGCGAACGTGGCCGGCAGGTCCCTTGTCCAGGCCTTCCGGGGGCCGTCCCGGAGCCACGTTCGTCACCCTCTTTGCCGTGCCGTACCGTCCTGCGGCTAGTTTGGGTGCAGGACAGACAGGCGGGCCCGTGGTGACAGAGGTGCACGGGGGAGGAGAGGGCGGGGAGAGTGTCGCTGCGCGGAGGTGATCCCACCGAGATCGGCGGTTACCCGCTGGAGGCGCGGCTCGGTTCGGGGGGGATGGGCACGGTCTTCCTGGCCCGTACGAGCTCGGGGCGGCCCGTGGCGATCAAGCTCATCCACCAGCAGTTCGCGGGGGACGACGAGTTCCGTATCCGGTTCCGGCAGGAGGTGGCCGCGGCGCGGCGGGTGAGCGGCGCGTTCACCGCCGCCGTGGTGGACGCCGCGCCCGAGGCCGAGCAGCCGTGGATGGCGACGACCTACATCGAGGGGAAGACGCTCGCCCAGCGCATCGCGACGGAGGGCCCGCTCGACGGGGCGGAGCTGAAGATGCTGGCCATCGGGCTGGCGGAGGCGCTGCGCGACATCCACCGGGTGGGGGTCGTCCACCGTGATCTGAAGCCTTCGAACGTCGTGCTCTCGCCCGAGGGGCCGCGCGTCATCGACTTCGGTATCTCGCGCGCCGTGGACCAGCAGACGCTGACGATGACCGGGCGGGTCATCGGTACGCCGCCCTTCATGTCGCCGGAGCAGTTGCAGGCGCCGCGCGGGGTGGGGCCGCGGTCCGACGTCTTCTCGCTGGGGACGCTGCTCGTGTACGCGTCGACCGGCCACGGGCCCTTCGACGCCGACAGCCCCTATCTCACGGCGTACCAGGTGGTGCACGAGGAGCCTTCCCTGGGCGCCGTGCCGCAGGCGTTGCGCACGGTCGTCGAGTCGTGCCTGGACAAGGAGGCCGACGGGCGTCCCTCGGCGGACGAACTGCTCGTCCTGCTGCGGGACCTGCCGACCGACCTCGGCGGGACCGACGGGACCGGGGAGGGCGTGGGCCGTACCCGTGACATGGACACCCAGCATCACCTCGCGGCGTCGGCCACCCCGGCGTCGATCGCCCCGGCCGGTCCCGATACCCGGAGCGCCGACGCTCCCCTCGGCCGCCGTCTGCGGCGCCGGTGGCGGCCCGTGCTCGCGGCGGCGGTCGCCGTGGCCGCGATCGGCGGGGGAGCCGCCGTGCTGAACACGGGCGGCTTCGGGGCGAGGAGCGGCGGCCACGAGGACCGCGCCGCCGCGACGCCGGGTGCCACGCTCCAGGACGGGTTCGACCCGTGGCACAGGACGGTGCAGGGCGGTCGCGCGGACATCCCCGACGAGCTGCGTTGCGTCGCGCGCGGCGACGCGCTGTACTGCGGAGGCGGCAGCGTGGTCGCCACCCGTATCAGGGTCTCGGACGGCACGCCGGTGTGGACGGTGAAGAGTCCGGGCGTCCCGGTCCAGGGCGTGCACCTGGTGGGCGCCACCGACGACACGGTGCTCGGCTACCGCTTCGCCGCCGAGGACGCCCCGCAGGACCCTCGCAGCGAGGTGGTGGCGGTCGACGCGAAGAGCGGCCGGGAGCTGTGGTCCGTACCGTCCGGCGCCCAGTCGCAGGCCGTCACGGGCCGCACCCAGGACGCCGTGGTGGCCGGCTCCACCGTGGTGACGGTCGACGCCTCCAACTCCCGCTTCGAGGCCCGGGACGCGCACAGCGGTACGGTGACCTGGAGGAAGCCGTTCCCCGCGGGCAGCCAGTGCGCGCCCGTCCCGGTGGGCTCACGGCTCCTCGCGATGTGCGCGACGAACACCGAGGTGGACGCGTCGGAGGTGCGCCACCCCACCCTGTACACGCTCGACCGCGCCTCGGGAGCGCTGGGCGGGCGCATCGAGGTCGACGGCCCCGCCGTGCCGATGGGCGTAGCCGACGGCGCGCTCGTCCTCTTCCAGGCGCGTATGGAGGGGACGGCGCTGGCCGGCTACGACGGGGTGGCGCGGGTCCACCCGGCCTCGCGGAAGGTCGCGTACACCCGACTGCCCAAGACGTACACGGGGACGCCCGGCATGGTGGGCGGCGCCCTGTACGTGAGCAGGCAGACCGGTCTCGTCACGGCCATCGACCCCACGACGGGCCGGGAGAAGTGGTCCCGGCAGACGGGCGTGGAGGGCGCGTCGGGTCCCGTCGCGGGAACCGGCGCACTGTTCTTCAGCTCGGCCACCGGCCGGGTGGTCGCGCTGTCGCCGTCGCAGGGGAAGTTCCTGTGGACCACGGACCCCCAGGCCGACGGTCTGACGGGCGAACAGGGCGCGAGCCCGCGCGTGACCGTCGCCGGGCGTGCGGTGATCGTGGCCGCGGCCAAGAACACCCTCTTCGCCTTCGACGCGCAAAATCCGCCGACGTCGGGCTGACCCCGGCGGGCCGGTCACGCGCCGGGGCGGCCGGCGATGCCGTCCAGGACGGTGGCCAGGTTGTGGTCGAAGGTCTCCTCGGCGTCGAGATGGGCGCCGTCGACGACGAGCCGGGCGACGGTGGGGTACCGGCCGGTGTTCAGCATGCGGGTGAGGTAGGGGCCCAGCCCGGCCTGGAAGGCGGCTTCGTCGGTGCCGGTGGAACGGGTGGTGCGTCGCTCGGTGACCTCTCTGCGGACCGCTCCGACGAGGAAGGCGTTGAGGGCGCCCACAGCCCGCTGAAGATCGTCGACGCCGCGCACACCGGGCGCCCGACTCAGCGCCGCCGCGGTCGCTTCGCCCACGGCGAGCGCGTGCGGACCCAGGTGCGGCCTTCCGCCGAGCAGGTCGGAGAACCACTCGTGCTCCAGGGCGGCCTCGCGGGTCGCGTGCGCGATGGCCTGTACCGTGGCGCGCCACGTGGAGTGCCGGCCGGCCCCGGCGATCCGGGCATGGACGACGTCGACCATCAGATCGAGCAGTTCGGACCGGTTGAGCACATAGTCGTAGAGCCGCATCGGACCGACCCCGAGTTCCTTGGCGAGCTTGCGGACCGACAGTTCGTCGAGGCCGTGCGCGTCCGCGAGCCGGACCGCCGTGGCGGCGATCTTCTCGCGGCTCAACGCCACCGGCGCCGCCCGCGGCCGGGGCTCGGGCCGTTCCCAGACGGACAAGGCTTCGCTACCGTACGGTGTATCCATGAATACAGTGTACGGTAGAGGAGTCGGTATGCGTACGGCGATCGTCGGTGGCGGCCTGGGCGGGCTGACGCTGGCACGGATCCTGCACCGGCACGGCATCGACGCGACGGTGTACGAACGCGAGGCGGACCGGTCGGCGCGACCGCAGGGCGGATCGCTCGACCTGCACCCGGAGTCCGGTCAGCGGGCCCTGGCCGACGCGGGTCTCGCCGGCCGGTTCCGGTCGGCGGCACGGCCCGAGGGCGAGGAACACCGCATCCTCGACCCGATGGGACGGACCCTGGTCCACCACGAGCCGCGACCCGGCTCGTTCTCCGGGCGCCCCGAGATCGACCGGAGCGCACTGCGTGATCTCCTGCTCGACTCCCTCCCCGCCGACACGGTCGTCTGGGGGCGCCGGCTCGTCGCGGCGGCCCCGCGACCCGGCGGCGGCTGGGAGCTGACGTTCCACGGCGGCCACCGGACCGGCTGCGACATCCTCGTCGGCGCGGACGGGGCACGCTCGGTCGTCCGGCCGCTGCTGACCGACGTCCCCCTGCACTCCGTGGCCACCCTCGTGGAGCTGACCGTCGAAGACGTCGACCGGCGCCGTCCCGACCTCGCCGAGCTGGTCGGCCCCGGGAACCTGTGGTGCGTCGGTGTCAACCGCATCCTGGCGGCGCAACGCCTCGGCGACGGCAGCCTGCGGGTCGGGATCTCGCTGCGCGCGGACGACCGTCCCGTCGACTCGTACCGCAGCAAGCGCGCTCTGCTGGACGGGTTCGACGGCTGGGACCCACGCCTCACCGCGCTCGTCGAGGCCGGCGACGGCGCGCCCGTGCCGCGCCCGATCGAAGCGATGCCCACCGGTACGCGCTGGACCGGCCGGCCGGGTGTCACCCTCGTCGGCGACGCCGCGCACCTCATGCCGCCGGTCGGCGAGGGCGCCAACCAGGCCATGCTCGACGCCGCCGAACTCGCCGGCCGGCTCGCCGTTGCCCCCGCCGACCCGCACTCGGCGATCCGGACGTACGAGGAGGAGATGTTCGCCAGGACGAGCCCGATCGCCGACATGTCCGCACGGGTCCAGGCGATGATGCTGTCCCCCACCGCGGCGGCGGACATCGTCCGCTTCTTCACGCCCCGGCCCGCCGAACCGGCACCCGCGGACTGAGGAACCCGCCGTGCCCGGTGTGGCCGACACCAGGTGACTGCCGGCGCCACAACGCGTTCCGCGCCGTCCGCGCGGAGTTTCCCCACCGCACCCCTTCTGTTGGCCGCGCCTGGCTACTCTCCACTCGCTTCGGTCCGGCGCAGGAGAGGTACGTCCATGAGCACCCCGGTCTACCGCACCTCAACCCGGCGGCCCGTGGCCGCCCCGACGCCGGCCCGGCAGGGCCAGGAGTGGAGCCGGGCGGGGAGTCCGTCCGAGAGCTCGGCGGAGCGCGCCTTCCTCGACATGCAGTCGGGCGTCGGCAACCGGGTCGCGACCGCGGCGGTGCAGCGCGCCAGGGGTACGGCGAAGGAGAAGGCGCCGGAGAAGGGCAACGCGTCCGCCGGGGCGAAGAGTTATCGCGACCGGATCTCCTCGGTCCTCGACAAGCTCAAGAAGCATCTCGAATTCATCGACACCTTCGTCAAGGGTGTCCACGTCCCCGCCAACGCGGGGTTCTCCCAGCAGGCCGCCGCCACCGCCAACGAGGGACTCAAGCACTCCGCCGCTTCCTCGGGGACCGCCGCCGCGTCGGGGAACATCGTCTCGGAGACCGCCGGTGCCGTGCTCAGTGGCATGGAGGCGGCCAAGGCCAAGAAGGACGCCAAGAAGCACAAGGACGGGGCCGCCTTCCACGGGGCGGACAAGAAGGCCAACTCCAAATCGGCCGACGCGGTCGTCGGCGCGGCCAGTGCGGGAAACTACGCCCTCGGTATCGCCAAGGAGCTGACGAAGGCCCAGAAGGTGGCGAACGCCGCGACGGCGTCCGAGGCGAGCGGCATCGGCTCCGGCGTCGTCGGCGCCGTCAAGGGCGCCCGCGCGGCCGGCCGTTTCGGACTGACGGCCCGCAAGTACCGTGCCCTGAAGGGGCTCGGGAAGTCCGATCGCGTCGGCGAGGAGGCGCTGGACCGGCTGAACCACGCGCGGCAGGACGCCGAATGGGCCGCGGCCGAGGCGTATGTCGCGCTGGACGCGCACTGGGACAACGAGGGCGATGACCGGCTGGAGCGTGTTTCCGACGCCATCGACGCGGCCTGGGAGGCGATGGGCGCCGCCCGCGACGCGGCCACGGACGTCCGGCGCGCCGAGGACATGAACACGATGGACACGGTGCACACGTACGCGCTCGGCAAGCAGCGCAACAAGATGGGCAAGCAGGCGCTCACCGCCGTGGGCGAGTCCACCAAGGCCGCGGGCGGCATCGTGACGGCGGTCGCCGCCACAGCGGGAGGGGCGGGACTGGCGAGCAACCCGGTCGGCTGGGGCCTCGCCGCGGGTGCGGCCGGCCTCATCCTCGGCGTCACCGCGTACAAGGCGGGCCGCGCCGGCAAGAAGCGTTACGACGGGGCCCGCCACCCCGAACGCTGGGCGGCGGACGACACCCCGAAGGAGCCCGCCTCCCGCGAGGACGCGCTGAAGGAGGCCCTGAAGTTCTGGAAGAAGGTGGAGAACGGGGAACGCCAGGCCATGGCGCGCAAACTCTACGGACTGGCCGCGGGCGCGGACATCGGCGGGAGCGGCAGCACGACGGACGAGATGCGCAGCTCGGCCAGAGCGCTTCTCGTGGCGCTCAAAGCGGGCCCCGCGAACCACCGGCTGAGCCCGGAGGAGTGGGCGGGCTCCCTCAACGACCCGGCGAAGAGCGCCGCTTGGGTCAAGGAGATAGCCGAACAGCTCTCCTCTGCCTGACCTGCCTGCCCCGGAGACACCGCCGCGTCCCCTCCCGCCTACTGCCGCGCCGCCGCTTTGTACGCGACGTATCCCCACTGCTCGATGTCCGGGCCCGTCGCGCCCTCCGGGAACCAGCGGTTGATCGGCGCGAGGCCGGGCGGCGGGATGGTGAGGCCGTCGGCGAACGCGGCCATCTGCTCGGCCGTGCTGGTGATGTAGGGGTCGGTGCCCGAGGCGGCGTACGTCTCGTTCGCGGCGTCGGCTCTCGGCGTGGAGATCGTGGTGCACAGCACGAGGCAACTGCCCGGCGCCAGAAGGTCCATGTACGTCCGTACCAGGCGCGCGGCGTCGGACGCGTCGGGAACATGGCCGATGACGGACAGCAGCATCAGCGCGACCGGCCGGTCGAGGTCGAGTGTGCGTGCCGCCCGCGTCAGGATGGTCCGCGGGTCGTTCAGGTCTCCGTCGATGAAGTCGGTCGCGCCTTCCCGGGAGCTGGTGAGCAGCGCCCGGGCGTGCACGAGCACGATGGGGTCGTGGTCGACGTAGACGATCCGCGCGTCGGGGGCGGCGCGCTGGGCCACCTCGTGGGTGTTGTCGGCGGTCGGCAGACCGCTCCCGATGTCGAGGAACTGGCGGATTCCCCGCTCGGCGGCGAGGTGACGGACCGTCCGCCCGAGGAACGCCCGGCTCGCGCGGGCGATGTCGACGGCCTCGGGCCAGTCGCGCTTCATTCGCTCGCCCAGCTCCTGGTCGGCCGCGAAGTTGTCCTTGCCGCCCAGCAGATAGTTCCAGAACCGTGCGGAATGCGGCTTCTCCGGCTGAAGATCCAGGTCCCGGGTGACGTCGTCGCTGCTCATGGGAGTTCCTTCGGCAGAGGGCTGGTGGGGGACGCGGCCAGGGAGGCGGTGGTGTCGAGGGCCGCCAGGTACGCGCGTACCGCGGCCCGGTCGGCGGTGACCGTGCCGACATCCGAGTGCAGGCCCCGTACGACCAGCCGGTCGGCCATCATGGCGTGGTCGAAGCGGATCACGTCGAACGGCCCGGACAGCAGCAGCGGATGCGGGCCCGACGCGGTGCGCACCACCTGGACCGTGACCGGGCCGGGGTGCAGGGCGCAGCGCTCCAGGTGCTCGATCTGCCCGCGCATCACCTCAGGACTCCCGATCCGCCGTGCCAGTACGGCTTCCTCGATCAGTGCCCACAACCGGGCCGGCTCACTCCGGCCGGTGCTGTGCCGCCGGCGTTCGGCGAGGAGCTGGACGCGCCGCTCGATCTCCGCGTCGCTCGCGCGGGGGTGGTGCAGCGTGAGCAGGGCTCGCGCGTAGTCCGGTGTCTGGAGCAGTTCGGGGACGACACCGGGGGCGTAGCAGCGGATCAGCGAAGCGGCCGATTCGAGGTCGATCACCCCGGCGAGGTGGTCCGGAAGGATGTCGCGGTACGGATGCCACCAGCCCGGACGCAGCGCCTCCTGCAGCGAGGCGAGAACCGTCCCGGTGTCCGCGTCCGGCGTGCCGTAGAGGCGCAGCAGCTGCTGGACGGTGACTTTGCGCGGGGCTGTCACCGCCTGTTCGAGGCGGCGCACCGTGTCCGGGTGCACACCCAGTGCCTCGGCCGCGGCCTCCCTGGTGAGACCGGTGGCCTCACGACGGGCGTGCAGGTCCGCGGCGAAGATCCGCAGGGCTGCCGTGGGACCGGATCGGGGCTGGGACACAGGTGCTCTCTTCCCTTCCATGGGGCGGCGGAACGTCTCCGATGGCTCGCCATGTCAGGATAAACACCACTTTGCAGGGTTGCAGAGTGCGGCTCGCAGAGTGATAGTGGGACGGGGCCGTACGGCCGACAACGACACCGACCCGGCCCTTCGCATCGTCGAGAGCCCTGGAGGCTCTATGTACTGCTGCATGCCGGCGGATCCCGCCCACCTGGCCCACGCACGGCGCATCGTCGAGTCCGAGATGCGGCTGTGGGGCTGCCCGCCCGCGCAGATCGACGCGGCGCGACTGGCCGTCACGGAGATGGCGGCCCCGCTGTGCGGCGGCGCGGTGACGCAGTACGACCTGGGCGTCCAGCGGGCCACCCACAGTTCAGGTGCCGTCACCATCCGTGTGGGCGTTCACGGGTCGCAGGTCAGCCGGGACATCCCGGTGAACGCCGACGCGACGACCACCTCCTTGACGCCGCCCGGCCTCTCCTGCTCCCCGGTGGCCTGACCGCTCCCACCGCGCCCGGACCCGCCCTGGGGTCTCCTGACCGCCCCAGGGCCCTCTCACCGCCCAGGGCCTCCTGACCGGCCATGTGTGGGAAACGAAGGGAACGATCATGTCCGACGACTCGGCTCTCCCGCCCCGGCCGCTGATCCCCGGTCCCAGGCCCGCCACCGCGGTCCGCCCGGCTCAGATCGTCATCGCCTCCTGTATCCACCGGCTGACGCGGTAGGGCAGCCACCACTCCACCGCGCCGACGCCGAGCACGAGTCGCTCCTCGCGGAAGTCGGCGAGCGCGTCCGACGGCACCGCCGACGCGGCAGCCCCGTACGCCAGGCGTCCGATCGCCTCCTGGTAGTGCGGTTCGTCGACGGTGAACCGGCGGAGATCCCCCCAGCGGCGGTCGCGGATCTGGACGAAGCCCGGTCCCTGTCGCCAGAGGCATTTGCCGAGGTAGTGGCCGTTGCGCCAGGTGCGCAGCGCGCTGTCCGCCGTCGCCGGGTCCACCCCCTCGATCCGCTGCGGCGGCTGGAGGTGGCTCAGCAGGCGGCTGATGTCCTCGGCGGCCGTCGGGCCGCCGGCCGGATCCGGCCGCAGCTCCCACTCGACGAGCACCGCGCGGGCCGTCAGGTCCCTGACCAGGCTGAGGGTGCGTACGGCACGGGCCGCCGCGTCCGGGGTGCCCGTGTCCGCGAGATCCACGGCGCCGGAGAGCCGGACGCGGCGCGCGCCCAGTTCCCACAGCCGGTCGCACTCCTCGGCGACGGGACCGGTCAGCGCGAGGTCGCCGAGGAACATCCCCGGCAGCGCGCAGGCGACGGGGTCGTAGTCACGCCAGACGGCGGCGGACGGGGTGAGGGTGGAGCTGGGACTCATCGGACTGGCCTCCAAGTACGCCTGAACGGTGGGGCGGGGGAGAGGGGAGAGGAGAAGACGGGAGAGGAGAAGAGGGGAGGGGCGGGGACGGAGGAAGGACGGGGGAGGGGCGGGTCAGACTCCTGTCATGTGCGGTTCGGCTGGTGCGGGCACCGCCGGCGTCGGCTCCGTCCGGGCCGCGTGCCGGTGTCGCATGAAGTCCAGCCGCAGCAGGTCCTCGTTCACCGCCGAGGGCGCGACATGGACGTACTGCCCGTTGTCGGTGAAGACCAGCCCGAGCCCCACCCACCGGTCGAGCAGCTCCTGCACCTCGCTCTCCTGGAGCGCCCCGCCGGGTACCCGGCCCGCGGCCTTGCGGGTGAGGGCCGCCGCCGTGTGCGGCTGGTCCAGCAGCCGGAACGCGGTGATCTCGTACGGGTCGGTCAGCTCCATCGCCCGCCACTCGAAGGTTCGGCGCCTGCTGACCAGGACGATACGGTCGCCCAGATCGGCCTGGGTGAGACGCGCGTCGGCGTGGTGCTTGCGCCAGGCGGCGAGCGCGGCGTTCAGCGCGGTGACGGTGGGTTTGCCGATGCCGCGTTCCGGTGCCTCGAAGACGTAGGCGAGGCCGTACAGCTCCTCCTCCGGCAGGTCGTAGGTGAAGCGGTAGTGCGCCTCCGGGCGCAGGCCGGAGAAGCCCAGCTCGGGCCGGTTGAAGTAGGGGCTGAACCGTTCGATGGCGATACGGGCCGAGAGGTCGACCGGCGGGTTGAGGTGTTCCAGCGCCGGTATCTGCGCGATGACCGGGTCGTAGTCCTCGGCGCTCTCCCCCGGGAAGCCGTGCAGATAGTTCCAGGACACCGACAGTCCGGTCTCGGCGCCGTCGCGGAGCATGCGTACGTTCTGGCAGCCGCTGACGCCCTTGTCCATCAGGTCCAGTACGCGGCTGTTCAGGCTCTCGATGCCCGGCTGCACGTAGATCAGGCCCGCGTCGGAGAGCGTACGGAGGTGGGCGCGGCGCATGTTGGCCTTGATCTCGATGTGCAGCCGCAGGTCGTAGCCGCTGTCGATGATCCGGGGCAGCACGGTGGAGAGGTAGCCCATGTCGAGGATGTTGTCGACCACGTACATGTCCAGCACACGGTGGCGGCGGGCGAGATCCATGATCTCGTTGTAGAAGGTCTCCGGGCTCTTGCTGCGGAACTGCATGAAGGAACCGTTGAGCCCGCAGAACGTGCAGTGGTGCTTCTCGCCCCACCAGCAGCCTCTGGCGCCCTCGACGACGAGCTTGGGCTCCACCCAGTTGCGTGCCACGGAGGCGCCGAGGCGTTCGAAGTAGCCGCTGTAGTCGGGCGGCAGGATGGTGGCGGGCGGCAGGGGGCTGGTGGCCATCGCGTTGGCGGTGCTCACCCCGTCCGGACCGCGGTGGCACAGCCCGGCGACGCCGGAGAGGTCCGCGGATCCTTCGGCGAGCGCGGCGAGGAGCTGCGGAAACGCGGCCTCGCCCTCGCCCCGGATCACATGGTCCACGAACGGGAAGTTGCGGTGGACCGTCGCACCCTGCTCGCCGTCGCAGTTGGCGCCGCCGATGACGGTCACGATGTGCGGCGCGAGCTTCTTGACCTGGCGGGCGGCCGCGAGCGCGGCGGTGTTCTGCTGGAAGGTGGAGGTGAACCCCACGACGTCAGGTGCCTCGTCGACGATCCGCTGCGCGATCTCCGCCACGAACTCCGGTACCAGCCGGTGCAGTTCGCGGGTCATCCGCATCCGGGACGCGCCGAGCTTCCCCTTCATGGCGGCGGCGAACTCGTCGTCCCGCCAGCCGGGGTCGTCGTAGAGCGCGGACGAGAAGACCCAGTCGCCGCACCCCATGAAGTAGGAGGCCAGCGCGTAGTACTCGTAGTCCTCGGCGGTGAACTCCATGCGCCGGGTGATCCAGTCGGTGAATTCGAGGTTGGCGTGCAGGACGTGGGCACTGCCGTCCGGCACGTGCTCGTCCACACTCCGCTTGAGGATTCCCAGGGCCAGCGACGGGAGGTCGATGGGCGACCAGGGCATGTTGACCAGCAGTACGCGCATGGCAGCTCCTCGGGGGACGGCCGGAAGACGGCGGGCGGGGAAGACGTCGGAGAGAGGAAGACGGCGGAAAGGGCGGCCGCCGACGGGGTTTTTCGGGCAACCGGCCGGGCCGGGGCGCGCCCCGGCCC